>NZ_LBFA01000017.1:0-50162 GCF_013363265.1 Marinitoga sp. 1138 | reverse complement strand
CGTTTTCATATTTTTATAATCTTCAAAGGATAAAAAAATGGTTATATATTTATCCTTTATTTTCTCAACTATATCATTTAATAACGTGGTTTTTCCACTCTGTCTTGGTGCAGATACTGTAAAGTATCTCCAGTTTTCTATATGATTAAGCGCTTCTTCCGTTATATCCGGTCTTTCCACATAATAACATGTTTTCTTATCAACTGGTCCTGATGTACAAAACATCCTCATCACTTCCACCTCCTACTCTTCAATTATACCATATCAAAACAAAATGATGCTTTCGCCTTATTTTGTAAATAGTAAAATAGGGGCGAAGACTAAGATTTTCCCGAAGCGGTGATGACAGGATAGTTGAAAAAAATAAAAGCGAGTGAAGGCTCGCAGAGTGCCTGAGAAAATTGTGAGTGGAAGGGGGCAAAATCACACGGATGTGATTTTGAGTGAAGACGAACACGGACGTGAGTCTGCAACGACCCCTGAGAACGAACAATTTTCGAAGATCAGCACTCAAGTTGCCTGAAAGAGCTTTTATTTTTTCCAACACAAAAAATTTTCAAATGGAGCAAGGATCAGAAATTCTTGCCGTCTGAGTGAATATTATTTTTCTATTTTCAAAGATAAATTTCGAGGATTAGCAACCAAGTCGTTTGAGGAAGTTTTTATTTTTCTCAATCAACAACACAAAAGGACAAACACGGACGTGAGTCTGCAACGACCGTATATACTACTAAAAAAAATCCCTCTGGCATAAAACCAGAGGGATACAATTAAAACTTATTATTTTTCAACAACTACTCTTGGTGCATTATCATAATTTTCTATTGTTCCTAAGTGCTGAATGTATTCTTTTACAACATCAGCAAGAACAAATCCTGTATCGAATCCTTTTAATCCTTTTAACATCTTATAACCGTCTCCACCACCAGCAATGTAGTTATTAGCTGCTACTTTATATGTAGCTTTTAAGTCTATTGGTTTTCCATTTACCATAACATCAACAGGTTTCTTATCCTTAATCTTGTATGTCATACCACCAACGTGCAACCATGCACCTTTACCAGCTGGTATTGTTGCTGCGTATTCTAATACTTTCATTAAATCTGCACCTGTCATTTCAAATACATATGTTGTATTTCCAAATGGTAATACAGTTAAAATATCTCTATATGTAATTGGTCCTGGTTGAATTGAAGCTCTAATTCCTCCACCATTCTGCAATGCAACATCTGCACCTGTTTTCCAGATTAATGCATCTGTAATTAAGTGGCCAAGATTTGTATCTCCACTTCTTACATGTGCCCTTTCACCATCTAATAATATCTTTGTTTCTCCAACAACTTTATTTAATTCTTCTGCACCTAATGAATAATAGTAATCAGCAATCATTTTGATAAATGGATCTTCTGGAATTGGTTCTGTTACGTATTCATATTTTGAATGTCCATTTTCGTCTTTTCCTAAATATTTCTTTAAGTTAATAGGAATTGCTGCCCATTCGTAATCAACGATTTTTCCATTTTCTACCCATAAATCCAATCTTCCAAGATATTTACCCCATTCACCAGCCTGAACAACAATTGTTTTGTTGATATATGCTGCTTTATTCATTAATGTGTGTGAATGTCCGTCAATAATTATATCAATACCCTTAACATCTTTTGCTAATTGATCTGATGTTGTGTATTTTACACCAAGTGGTTGATCATCTTTACCATAACCAAGATGTCCTAATACAACAACAATATCAGCTTTTTTCTTTAATTCTGGTAAGTATTTCTTAACTGTTTCTTCTACATTTAAGAATTTTCCGCCATTTAAGTGAAGTGGTTCCAATACCTGTGTCTGTTCTGTTGTAACCCCTAATATAGCAACCTTAACTCCACCAACATTTTTAATGATATATGGTTTGAATAACTGTCTTCCGTCTTTTGTAACAAAGTTAGCTGAAAGGAATGGGAATCCAGCATATCTCTGTTGCATAAATGTTGTGCTTAAAGGATTATCAAATTCGTGATTACCTAAAGCCATTGCATCTACACCCATATAATGTAATGCAACAAAGTCCGGAATTGCATCTAATTGATCTGATTCTGGAACACCTGTGTTTACGTCACCAGCATGTAAGAATAATACATTATCATTAACTGCTCTTTCCTGATTTACCAATGTTGCAATTCTTGCAAAACCACCAATGTCAGGATTGTGATACTCACCATATGGCCATACATGTCCATGTGTGTCGTTAATGTGGAAAATAACAAGATGTGTTGGTGCTGCAAAGATAGCAATAGACAACAATGCAACCAACAATACTAAAAGCTTCTTCATCATAATACCCCCTTAATATAAGATTTTAGGATTTATTTTACAAAAAGATTCTTTCTTGAAAAGATTATATCCCCAACATCTACCTTTAATTCTCGAGCAACAACAGGACATTTTGCCATTAATGCAAAGTATATCTTTTCAGATTCTCCATTAAGACCTTCAAAATTCCCCTGACCCTTTGAGATAATAATATCAGCCTGTTTATACGCAATTAAAAATTCCTGATTAACATCGCTTAATAATGTACCTGGAATCTTGCTTCCACTTTCAATTACCTCTGATGCCACTTCTTCTAATCCAACTTCCTTTGCATCTTCTAAAGTAACGTCATTTATTACAGGAGCACTTCTTACAGCAGAAATAATATGTACTTCAGGAAATTCTTCCTTTATCATTTTTATAAACAACTTATCAAGAACAATTTCTCCTGCATTATCATGAATATATAATAATATTTTTGCCTCCTGAAGCGTTTCATAAAAAGAATCAAAATCATCCAGAGAAAAATTCTTTAGTTTTAAACTATTTTCAAGTTCCCATTCTAACTCTCCAAAGGAATTTTTTATTCCATAATCTATAACATTTCCAAGAACAGATAACTTTGCTGCATTTTTCAACGGCTCATCAGAATCCTTTAAAAACTTATACAATTCATCATAAGCCTCTAAAAATAATGCATTTGACGCCTGTTTTTCTTCTCTATAAAAGTCATGTGTCTTAGTTTCAGACTTTTCTCCAAGCTTCTCATAAATAACCCTTGCCAATTCTATAGGTCTTTTTCCATATTCTGAATATTTTAAAAGATCCGTAGAAACAGACTTCATCAAATCAAATTTTTCCTTTTCATCGAGATAATCAAAGTTCTTTCCTATAATTGTTTTTATCTGAGAAACTATACAATCTATACACTCAAACTTCGCATACATATTATTACCCCCGTTTCTTTTATTTCTTTATTTAAATTATAGAAATAAAAGTTTACAGTTTTAAAGATTTAAATTGAATATACCTTTTAAATTTGATTAACCCTTTACAACTCCAACGGGGGTTAACTTTGCAATCTTTCTGGATATTCCAATTTTTTCTATAATATCAACAACAGAATCTACATCTTTATACACTTCTGGTGCTTCCTCAACAATGGTATTTTTTGATTTTGAAATTATCTTTATCTTTTTTTCTTTCATTGAATTTAAAACATTTTTATAATTTAATCTTCTTTTAGCCTGTCTTCTACCTAAAACTCTCCCTGCTCCATGAGCAGATGAGCCAAATGCAATACTCATAGATTTCTCTGTACCCAGCAAAATATATGAAGAACTTCCCATGCTTCCAGGAATCAACACTATTTGGTCCGGAAACGCTCTTGTAGCACCCTTTCTGTGAACAATTAACTCTTTCTCTTCACCATCAACATTATGCTTTTCCAATTTTGCTATATTATGCGTAATATCATATAACAATTTAGATTCAACATCAAATAAATCCTTAAAAATATTTCTTATTTTATGTCCCATTATCTGTCTATTAACAAAAGCAAAATTGGCAGCAGCATTCATTGCAGAAAAATATTCCTGACCATATTTGCTTTTAAAAGGAGCATTTATTAACTGTTTATCTGGAATTTTTTTATTCCAATCTTTTAAATTATCTCTGAAAATTTTTATATAATCTGTTGCAACCTGATGTCCAAGACCTCTTGAACCTGAATGAATCATATATACAATTTGACCTTCAAAAAGACCGTATCTTTCAGCGTTTTCTTTCTCGAAAACCTTTTCAACAATCTGGATTTCAATAAAATGATTTCCAGATCCAAGAGTCCCTAATTCATCTGCTCCTCTTTTTATCGCTTCATCACTAACAAAATCCGCATCTGCGTACTTAATTTTACCGCTATCTTCAATATTATACAAATCTTCTGCCAAACCGTAATTATTATTTATTGCCCAATATACACCATTGTTCAGGATTTTCTTCATTTCCTTTACAGACAATTTAAAATTCGTTCTGGAGCCGACGCCAACAGGAATTTCATTATAAACTCTGGTTAGTATCTCATCTATATAATCTTTTATCTCTGAAAATTCGAGAGAGGTAGTCATTATTCTAACACCACAATTAATATCAAATCCAACTCCGCCAGGAGAAATAATACCACTATCAGCATCAAATGCTGCGACACCACCTATTGGAAAACCATAACCCCAATGTATATCTGGCATACCAAAAGAACCTTTCACAATCCCTGGTAATGTAGCAACATTAACCAATTGCATAATAGCTTCATGATATTCCTGGCTACGAATAGTTTGGGAATCGGTTAAAACATAAACAGGAACTTTCATATTTTTAAATTTTTCAACTTTCCACATATATTTATTTTCTCTTATAATATCCATTATTTTCCCTCCATGATAATTATAACATAGCATTTTATTTTTATAAACATTTTTAGAAAAAAATGGAGGAAGGTTATTTTAACCTTCCTCTATTTCTTCCAGCGCATTTTCAAGTGTATGCCAGGCAAGAGTAAAGCACTTAACCCTTACCGGAAATTTTGATATCTCAGAATAAACCACAAGATTACCAACCAATTCTTCATCAAAATCCTCCCCCTGTGCCATTTTTTCAACCTCTTCAAGGATTTTTTCAGCTTCATCTAAGCTTTTTCCGGTAATTGCTTCACACATTAAAGCAGCTGAAGATTGACTGACAATGCAACCATGTCCCTTAAATCTTGCCTCTTCTATTTTGCCATTTTTTACTTTTAAAAATAGCGTTATTTCATCACCACAGGATAAATTTTTTCCATCTTCAGAAATTGTTGCGTCATCAATTTCACCCTGAAATTGTGGATTTCTTGCATAATCAAGAATAATATCAGAATATAAATCCTCTAAACTCATCTCAACCACTCCCTGATATATTTTAATCCTTCTATTAACCTATCAACCTCTTCTTCTGTATTGTAAAAATAAAAGCTGGCTCTACACACAGATTTTGTTCCAAGCTGTTTTAATAAAGGCTGAGCACACAAATGACCACTTCTTACAGCTATACCAAACTTATCGCTTAAAATCTGTGCAACATCGTGTGGATGAATGTTATCCACGTTAAATGTAATAATTGATGTTTTATCTTCTGGACCATAAACAGTGACAAAATCCAATTCTTTAAATCGTTTATTAGCATACTCAGTTAATCTTTTATCATGTTCAATAATATTATCTATTCCAATTTTGTTTATATAATCAATAGCAGCCTTTAATCCAACAGCACCACCAACATTTGGTGTTCCAGCCTGAAACTTTTCTGGCAATTCAGCAAAATCTGTATTTTCAATACTAACCCAATTAATCATTTCTCCACCATAATGAAAAGGTGGTAATTTCTTTAAAAGTTTTTTCTTGCCATAGAATATTCCAATTCCCATAGGTCCAAGCATCTTATGCCCTGAAAATGAAAGAAAATCAACATCGAGTTTCTTTACATCAATTCCAAAATGTGGAACCAATTGAGCACCGTCAACATGAACTAAGATTTCTTTCTCATGAGCAAATTTTATAATTTCCTCAATAGGAATTACCTGACCTGTGACATTTGATAATCCCGTTATTGAAATTAGTTTTGTGTTTTCATTCACATTTCTTAAAAATTCATCAAGGTTAAAGATTCCATTTTCTGGATTATAATATTGAACAGTAAAATCAAATGTATATGCTAACTGTTGCCATGGAACAAAATTAGAATGATGTTCTATGGTAGTAATAAGCACCTCTTTATCTTTTAACCAACCGCTTTTACCTATGGAATATGCAAAAAGGTTTATAGACTCTGTTGTTCCCCTTGTGAAAATCACTTCGCTTGTTTTAGCATTAATAAACTTTGCTACAGCTTTTCTTGAACTTTCATACATATCTGTGGCTTCATTTGAAAGCAAATGCGCACCACGGTGCACATTTGCGTTATGATAATCATAAAAATCCTTTATGGCATTAGTAACTTCAACAGGTGTCAAAGTTGTTGCACCATTATCAAAATATACCAATTTTTTTCCATTAATCTCTCTCTCAAGAATTGGAAAACTCCTTATCAAATCTTCTCTCGATAACATCTCTTAACGCCCCCGCATATTTAGAATTTATTTCTTCAATAACCTCTATTGCCGGTTCAAAATTCCCAAAAGCAATTTCCTTTTTAGCAGCATTTTTGGAATATCCTCTTGTCATCATATAATAAAGCTTATCCTCTTCTATTGTTCCAACGCTTGCAGCATGTCCAGCATTAACTTCGTTTTCATCAACATATAATGAAGGAAAAGCCATTACTTTAGCCTTTTCAGATAAAACAAGATTAAAATCTTGCTCTTCAGCTTCAGCATTCTTTGCACCTTTTTTAATGTCAAGATTCCCTCTAAATATAACCCTTGAAGAATCCATCAAAACGCCACGTCCTACAATATGTCCAATAGTCTCTGGTGCATAATATCTTAAAAGATAAAACATATCTATTACTTCATCATCCTGCGTAAGATAATATGGATAAATATTAACCTTTCCATTTTCACTTGCTAATCGAGTTACAATATGTGGTGCAGTAACCTTTCCGCCGATGTTAATATCATAAACAGTTAATTGTGCATTTTTTCCTACATCAAAAAATATATTATCTGTTGAAATGTCGTTATCAAAAAGATTTATATTTATTACAGTTAATTTTGAATTTTCTTCCAGCTTTCCTCTTAACGTTTTAATCTTTGTACCCTTTCCCTTTGATTCTATAAATCTAATTAAAGTAGCTTCACTATTTTCATCAATATATATTACCTCAAGACCATATAATGGAGATTTATCAATAACCTCTTTTATCCAATAAACCTCATTATTCTGGTTTTTGTTAGTTTTTAAATAGAAGCCTGTGTTAAAAAACACGTCGCTCATTAACAAAAATTTTCTGTGTGAACCATCAAAATCCATATTATTTAAGATTTCAATACCTTTATTATCTATATCATTAATTGATTTAAGATTATCTGACATTAAAGAATTAAACTTTGCAACATATGGCAAAGGATTAAAACCTTCCAATTTACTCCTTTTCCACTTTGGAAATCCTAAAGTTTTATATTCTTCAAATCTTTTTCTTCTAAAACTTTTTAATTCATTACTTGTGTAAAATTTCTCAGCTTCTTCTATTTCAATTATACCATAATCATTATCTGATTTTATCTCAGGAACCTTCCATTCTGTAGCCAAAAAATCATTATGATTTAAAATAAGCGCTTTTTCGTACATTTAAAAATTCACCTCCACTGAAGCTTATCCTATAGAGGATTCAACTTCAAGATTAATTAATTTATTTAATTCCAATGCGTATTCAAGTGGCAATTCCTTTACTAACGGTTCAATAAACCCTCTTACAATCATGCTCTTTGCGTCCGCTTCGCTAAGACCTCTTGACATTAAATAATATATCTGTTCTTCACTGATTCTTCCAATTTTAGCTTCATGTCCAACATCAGCATCATCTGTAAACACCTCAATTAAAGGTACAGTATCACTCTTTGATTTATTGTCAAGCATTAAAGCATTACATTCAACAGAAGATTTAGCTCCTTTTGCACTTTCGGCAATCTTCACCCAACCTCTGTAAAATGCCCAACCGCCACCAATACTAATACTTCTTGCATTAACAACAGAACTTGTATATGGTGCAAGGTGAAATACCTTTGAACCAGTATCAAGATGTTGATTTGGTCCGGCATATGTTAATGTAATACTGCTATTCTTTGCGCCTTTACCTTTTAAGATAGTCATAGGATAAAGCATAGTTTTAAAACTTCCAAGAGAACCGGAAACCCATTCCATAGAACCATCTTCGTCAACAATAGCCCTCTTGGTGTTGAGATTATATGTATTCTTACTCCAATTTTGAATGGTGGAATATTTCATCTTTGCGCCTTTTTTTACGTATATTTCAACCATACCAGCATGTAAATTGGTTACACTATAAAATGGTGCAGAACAACCTTCAATAAATTCAACTTCTGACCCTTCATCTGCAATAATCAAAGTATGTTCAAGCTGACTCATTCCAGGATTATTCATTCTAAAATATGCCTGTAATGGCAAAGGAACCTTTACGCCTTTTGGAACGTATAAAAATGATCCACCACTCCATAATGCTCCATGTAAAGCTGCATATCTATGATTATATGAAGGCACGAGTTTCATAAAATATTCTTTTATTAAATCAGGATATTCCTTTACAGCAGTTTCCATATCAAGGAAGATAACCCCAAGTTCGTCTAATTCCTTTTGAATATGCTGATAAACAACCTCTGAATCATATTGTGCCCCAACTCCAGCTAAAGCCTTTCTTTCTGCTTCAGGAATTCCTAATTTTTCAAAAGTATCCTTAATTTCCTCAGGAACCTCTTCCCATGTTGCAGCCTTTTTGGCATCAGGTTTCATATATGCAACTATTTTACTTAAATCAAGATTTTTAATATCTACACCAAAATTCGGTTCATGGTAAGATTCGAAAATCTTAAAAGCTTCCAATCTATGTTCTAACATCCATTTAGGTTCATTCTTTGCTTCTGAAATCTCTCTAATAACCTTTTCATTTAACCCAGGAGGTGTTTTAAAAGCGTATTTAGCTTCATTTCTAAAATCGAACATCGATTGATTAACCATTATTTCATCATAGTTTATATCATTAATATCCTTCATATTACCACCCCTTTACAGTGTCAGCATCAACAAACTCATTTAAGATACTATAACCCTTTTCCTCAATTTCTTCAGCAAGTGATGCATCGCCTGTATGAACAATTCTTCCATTAACATATACATGAACAAAATCAGGATGCAAATATTTCAAAATTCTCTGATAATGTGTAATCATTAAAATACTCATATCCTCAGTCTTTAATTTATTAATAGCTTCAGCAACATCTCTTAATGCATCAACGTCTAATCCTGAATCTATTTCGTCAATAATTACGAGCTTAGGCTTTAAGAAAAACAATTGCAAAATTTCACTCTTTTTCTTTTCTCCACCGGAAAATCCAGAATTAACGTATCTTTCTAAAAATGATGGTGAAAGATTTATCTCTTCGCATAACTTATTCAATCTCTTGTTTAATTCAATAGGCGAAACCTTTTCATCAGGATGCATATGTCTGTATGCATTAATTAAAAATTGTCTCATTTTAACCCCCTCAATTTCCTGAGGGTGTTGAAAAGTCAGAAATATTCCTAACTTAGCCCTTTCATTTGTATCGAGGTTTAAAATATCCTTTCCTTCAAATAAAACTTCACCATCAGTTACTTCAAACTTTGGTGATCCCATAATAACATTTGAAAGTGTTGATTTACCAGAACCGTTTGGTCCCATTAATACATGTATTTCGCCAGGATTTATAGTTAAATTCACGCCTTTTAATATTTCTTTGTCATCTTCAATAACCTTAGCCTTTAAATTTCTGATAGATAATAACATTTTAATTCCTCCTTTTTTTGTCGTATTTTATTCTATTATCATTATACAAAATTAGACAAAAAAAGTCAAATTTAAAAATATAAATCATGTAAATAACTATTTAAAAAATTTTTTCTTTTACAATATATAAAAAAATAAAACGCCTGAAAATCAGGCGTTTTATTTCATTTCAAGAGAAAAATCTATATATTTTATTTCTGTGGTCAATTTTCCCATTGATATTATATCTATATTATCATCAACGTATTCCAGATAATTATCTTCACTTATTCCACCGGAAACTTCTATTATTATATGGGGATAATTTTCTTTTAATTTTCTTGCAGTTTCTTTGGCTTTTTCAGCAGAAAAATTATCAAGCATAATAATATCAACACCATTTTTTGCAGCAATAATAGCATCTTTTTCATTTTCAACTTCAATTTCCAATTTTTTTGTAAATGATTTATATTTCCTGGCTGTATTTATTGCATTTTCTACACCGCCATACATTTTTATATGATTATCCTTAAGCATTATACTTTCTGAAAGATTCCAGCGATGTGTATCGCCTCCACCATGTAATACAGCTAATTTTTCAAGATTTCCAAGACATGGAAAAACCTTTCTCGTTGCTGCTAATCTGGTTTTACCATCTATTTTACTTACAAGATTATGAGTCTTAGTTGCAATTGCGCTCATCATAGAAAGAATATTCAACATTGTTCTTTCAACAATAAGAACATTATATGCATTTCCTTTAATTTCACCAATAATTCCTTTATCAACCTTTTCACCATCATTAAACTTAAAATTATAATCGATATTATATTCTTCAAATAATCTTTTTATAATCTCAATTCCAGACAACACAACTTCTGAATTTTTTAAAATTATTATCCCTGAAGCTTCTTTATCTCTCAATTCATACGAAGCTATATCAAAAAAAGAATTATCCCTTTCAATCCAATCCTTTAACAACTCAATCTCATATTTAAACATATTATCACTCCATAATTTTAAACATATTTAAAATAGGAATCTTTGCTTTTTCCATTATTTCTTCAGGAAGTTCTATTTCGTGTTCTTCATTTAATAAAGAGAGATATACATTCTTCAAATTATTCTTTTTCATATTATTACATATAGCAAGTTCTTTTAATGGATAAAACTTTTTATCTTTAAATGTATTTTCTAATTTATGAATCATTCCAACTTCAGTACCAATGATAAATTCTTTAGCATCATCTGTTTCAGGAAATTTCATCATCTGTCCTGTGCTTCCAATATAATCACATAAATCTCTTGCTTCCTTTGGTGATTCTGGATGTATTATAATCTTTGCATCTGGATGTTCTTCTCTTACTTTTTTAACATCCTCTGCTGAAAATCTATTGTGAACATAACAGTATCCGGTATCTCCTGGAATTGGAATAACCTTTTTACCTGTTTTTTCTGCAACATATGATCCCAAATTCTTATCTGGTCCAAATAATACTATATCTGAATCTATTTTGCTAACTACATCAACAGCATTTGCTGAAGTACATGTATAATCTGCATATACCTTACATGCTGCAGTACTGTTTACATACAATACAACAGGAGCTTCTGGATATTTTTCTTTAAATTCCTTTATTATTTCCGGAGTTAATGAGTTTGCCATTGGACATGTAGAACCCTTTGTTGGTACTATTATTTTCTTTGAAGGATTTAAAATCTTTAATGTTTCTGCCATAAAATCTACACCAAGAAAGAGTATCTTATCGTTTTCAATTTCCGTTGCCAATCTGGCAAGCTGTAATGAATCACCTGTAATATCTGCTATATCCTGTAATTCTCCAATTTGATAATTATGAGCAAGAATTGTATAACCTTTCTCTTTCTTTAATTCTATAATCTTTTCAATAAAATCTCTTTCAATAGCTGTTTGATTTATCATCTTCATCCTCCTATTTTGATTTTTGAATTTATATTTTTTAATAATCCTGCTACAGATAACGGTGCTAAATAACTTGTTTTAGGATTTTCAGAAGGGAAATTTTCAAATGTAAACTCGTAATTTCCCGCTATTGAATTAATTTTTATATTATGAATATTTCTTTCTACTTTAGGATCAGCAATAATTCTAACCTTTACCTTATCAAAATCCCTTGCTGCAAGCGATAATGTCACAGCTACATTTACATTTTTAGGGAATCTCTTTATTGCTTCCGTTGAACTTCCTTCAAATATAACCTTTTCCTCATCAATTTCAAGTCCAAGGCTTTTTGGAGGTTTTCTTGTTGTTAATGTAATTGATTTTATCTTATCGTTTATTGCATTAATAAGGTCAATTCCCCCAATAGCTCCAGAAACAACGTAAACTCTACTATTTGATTTTTTCAACGCTTCCTGAAAATCATTCAAAAAATCTCTATCAGCAAAAGCACCTGTGCTTAAAATAATAAAATTCTTATTATTTTCAATAACAAACTTTCCATATTCCACAACAGCCTTTGTTGATGCAACTTCTATAACATAATCTATATCTAAATTCGCAATATCCTTTATATCTGCATAAGAAATATTATAAAATTCCTTTAATTTTTCAATTTGGGATTTATCAACATCATACACATAAACCTTATCCAATTCTTCTTTTAATTCTTCCAAAATAATCTTTGCCGAATTCCCGGCACCAATCAAGAAAATTTTCATTACAATCCCTCCATTTTGAAAATAAAATCACAATATATTTTAAGACTTTTATGTTTAGAAATTTTGTCGATTTTATATAAAAGTAATTATAAAAGTGTTTTAAAATAATTTTAATTGCTCGCTTTTATTATTAATCCCTTCCAATTTTTCAATTTCACTCTTTACTTCTTTTATAATTTCACGATATTCAGAAAACTGTTTCAACGTAGATAAAACCTGCTTATCAAAAAACGTATAATAATCTATCTCAAATTCATTTGCCTTTATGAGCTTAACAAATTGCGGCAAATGTTCCCTCTCTATACACGCAGAAACAAGTGCAACATCCTTAAACTTCTTATTAAAAATCCTTTCAACAATTCTATAATTTCTCCTATTATTATATTTTATGTGAAAATATAACAACTTATCGTTTAATGTATATTTGAACTTATATATCTCTTTCATTAATTGAATTGCACGAACATGATTTGGAATTGTCTTATACTTATCAAAATCTATCTTTGTAACAGTCTTTGAAATGGCAATTTCTTCAAGAGAAGTTTGTTTTATAACATTATAATATCGAATTAAATCCTCTTTTTTCAACACACCATCTAAAGCCCTAATAAACAAATCCTTTAATATATCCTTTATTTTTCTTGGGGTATCAACCCTTACAATTTCAACTCCATGTGTAATAATATTTTTATCAAAATCATATCCAAAATAACGTTTCTTAACTCCAAAAAATCTGACAACCTTAAATATTTTATCAACTTCCACCTTTAAAGAATTTCTATTTATTATCTCTTCAGTATTGGAATATTTAACAACAAACTCTTTAGCAATATTATCATTTATATATGTTGCTATATATTTTCCAATTTGAACAACATCTTTCTTTGATAATTCTTCATCACAATGTATCACATTAAATGAACTATCGGTATCAGAATATATAACCTCTGTTCTAAAAGATATCTTCTTTCCATTTATATCAACATCTTTAAACTCATGATTATTGAGTTTATTATTCATATATCTTAATGCACCACGAGCACCACCAGTTATAGAAGCGGCCACACGTTTATCATGCAAAGGAAACCTTTCAGTACCTATTACACCATACATGGAATTTAGCAGAATCTTATAATTACTCTGTTTAATATCATATTTTATATATTCAGGATTATCTGGAGGAGTAGATTTTTTTAATTGCTTAAATTTCAAACGTTCTTTTAAAAGATACCTAATTAAAGAAGGCAATACGCCTTCAATTTCAAGAGTATATTTTAACGGAATATAATCCTTTCCTTCATCCTGAATCATCAATCCAATATCAACATGTTTTCCGTTATAGTTAAAATCATATCTAAGAGTTTCTGGAGAAAGATTAAAAGTTTGAATTGCATTTGGATAAAGAGATGCATAATCAAGTACAATTACATTTTCATATTTTTTATCTGGTGGCTGTAAAACAATAGCTCCTTCAAAATCAACATTTTTTGAACTATATATATTATAATTTTCCTTAAATGATTTTTTCTCTGGCAATAAAAATTGTTGTAAGTAATGTTCTATTGATATAGAAGGTGCCAATAACATATTTATAGGTATTCTAATTACAGATTGTAACCCGCAAATCAAATTTAAAAGATTTAATTTATCTTCCAATTCAACCAATATCTCAACATCTCTAAAAATATATTCTACAAACTTTTCAAAATTTTTCTTATAATTCAAAAATCCCATGTATTCACTTTTTCCTTCAATATTATGAATTCTGGCAATCTCATCAAGCTTATATGATGGTGGTTTCTCAAAAATATACTTCTTGTATAACTCCATATAATCAAGCAAATTTACACCAGGAATAGAATTATTAAACCTATATCCAGAAGGTTGTTTCTTATATGAAGAATACGGCTTTAATCCATCAATAGCTGAAATGATTATGTGATATTTCTTTCCTCTATTTATAATATATGGAATATCATATCCATTTGAATACCATCCTGTAATAATATCAGGAACCTTTCTCTTCAAAAGATTATTAAACGTTTTTAATAACTCCTCTTCACTATCAACAAATCTTATTTTCTTATTAAACGTATCAACTTTTTCTCTACTAACAATAATGGAATAATATTCTTTTTCATATGAATCATAATATGTAATAGAAATTATCATTCCTTTAGCTAAAATAGATGATGGAACTGTATCTTCAGTAATATCCTCATCGCCTTCAACCTCTATATCCAGAAACCAGATACGTTTATCCTCTATTCTTTCAGAAATATCATAAGGAAAAATATTTATAATATCCCTTCCATATATACCTATTCCTTTTTCTTTTAATTTTTTCAAAAAATTATTATATCTATAATACGAAATATTATTCTCAAAATTTACCTTTACTAAAGGTTTATTGAAAATATCCTTCCAATCTTCCTCAACATTTTTTATATCTGAATTTTTAAAATTATTCTCCCTTAACAACTGCACAATTTCTTTCTTCAAATGTCTTTCAAACAAAAAGGTTAGCGATTTATTTAATTTAATCCATTTTGAAAATGGCCTTTCTTTATAGTAAAATTGTTTATTATTCGGATTTTGCCATATAGCGGAAACATTCATAATATCAACTCCAATACTATTTTCATCAACTCCTATAATATTTATTATACTTTATTAAGAACTTTTTATCAACTTTTATTAACCAAATGAAAAAATAGATGAAAAGAAAATATTATATAAATAATTCTTGATTTTACAAATGATTAAAATAAATCTTTAAAAGGGGGGTAATTTGTGAAAATAAAAACAAAAATGTTATTATTAATGGTTGTTGGTGGGGTGATAGTTGGCATTGTTGGAGCACTTGTATTTTATGAAATATGCGTTTTACAATGTAAATGGAATGATTATATTGAATCAGTAACCATACGGCAAAAATTGGTCTCTGATATAAAAGAGGAATTTGGATATGGTGGAGCTATACATTCATTTAAAAATTATATCTTAAGAGGTGAAGAAAAATATCTTTCATTATTTGAAAAAAAGAAGAATGAAATTATGGAAAATATTGAAAAATATGAAAAACTACCTGATATATCTTCAGATGAATTAAAATCTTTAAATGTGATAAAAAACACTTTACTAAAATACTATGAAAACATAAATCTTGTTAATTCTCTCAAAAGCAGAGGAAAATCAATAAATGAAATTGATACAATTATAAAAATAGACGATGAACCTGCTTTAAAAGCTTTTGACATACTTGATAAAATTATGGATAATTTAACAGAGGAAAAAACTAAAAAGTTTGAAGAAAATATTAAAAAACTAAAATACCTTGTAACTGCTGTTTCAATACTGGTAATTGCAATGATGGTTATAATTCAACTTTATCTGGTTAAAAGCATTAAACCGCTACATTTCGTAAAAGATAAATTAAAAGAACTCTCAAAAAGTGGTGGTGATCTGGTAACAAAATTAGAAGTAAAAACATATGATGAAGTTGGAGAAATATCGCGATTTTTTAATGATTTTACAGAAACATTTAGAAATTCATTATGTGGATTCTTTAACAGGTTTAGAAACAGTATCTCTAAATTCAATATAATAAACCATGAATTAAAAATATTTAAAGTAAATTTTGACGATATGGATAAATCGCTATTTAATACAAAAGAACTAATGGATAATATTACTTCATATATAGAGGAACAAAATATGAGCACTTTAGAAATCTCAAATAATATCCAAAAACTTGCAAACACATCTGTTGAACTCAGCAATATAGCTCACGAAATTAGTGAGGTTGCAGGTACAGGGAGAAAAAGTATTGGAATTGTAAATAAAACAATAAATAATATCTCTGATAATATGATACCAATAGTAGAAAAAGTAAAAAACGTCTCAAATAAAGCACAAATTATAAATGATGTTGTAGAAACAATTACAAGCATTTCAGAACAGACAAACCTTCTTGCATTAAATGCTGCAATTGAAGCTGCAAGAGCTGGAGAAGCTGGTAAAGGTTTCTCAATAGTAGCTGAAGAAATAAGAAAACTTGCTGAAGAAAGCAGAAGTGCTGCAGAAAGTATAAGAGAAAACCTTGGTGAAGTTATGCTTGGAGTTAAAGAAACCTCTGATATGGTTATTAACATGTCAGAAGATATAAAATCCGTAACCAAAATAAACGATAAAACATCTGATCAATTATATGAGCTTATAGATTCTGTAGAAAAAATTTCTATATCAGCTGATAATCTTGCAGCAAGTGTCCAGGAACAGGGTGCAGCTGTTGAAGAATTATCAGCTTCATCTCAAAGAATTACAGAACTAATAAATACCTTAAAAAATTACATGGAAAATATAGTTAAAGAAGAAAAATACATGAATACAAAAAACAAATATCTCTTTGATATAATAGAAAATGAAATTAAACAACTAACTAAAACTGTAGAAATCTTTTCCACCTTTAAAATGTTTAAAAAAGAAAATATTATTGCAGAACTGAAAAATGCAATAAAAAATCACGAAGAGTGGATATCAAAATTCGAAGATGCAATAAATAACAATACATATTTAATTGTAGAAGATGAATCTCAAAAATGTGAATTTGGTTTATTTATAAATGTAATTGGAAATAACATACCTGATGAAATAAACGATATATGGAAAGAAATTATAATCCTACATAACGAACTACACAATTATGCTAAAAAATACGAATATAAAAATCAGAATAAAAACGAAAAACTATTAAAAGAAGCCAGGATAACATTATCAAAAATGAATGAATCTATAAATACTGCTATAAGAAAATTAAAAAATTAATTTATATACTCCAGGAGATTTTATTTTATAAACTCCTGGAGTATTTTTTTTGAAATATTTTATTTATTTTATGATATAATTATTAATAGAAAGAATTTCAATAATAGAATCAATACAAAACATATTCAAAGGGGTGATCCTATGAAGATTAAAACAAAGATGATGTTATTATTAGTTCTGGCAGTAGTTGTATTCACTATTATTGGATCATTTGTTTTTCTTGAAACAAGTAGTCTGGAAGATAAATGGATAGATTATATTGACTCGGTCACAACAAGACAGAAAATATTATCAGATATTAAAGCACAATTTGGATATGGTGGAGGTATCCATATATTCAAAAACTATGTTCTTAGAGGATATGACAAATACATTTCCGCCTTTGAAGAAAAAGAAAAGGCAATATTAAAAGATTTTGCTGAATACGAAAAATTACATGATGTAAGTCAGGAAGAATTAAAAAACCTTGAAATTATAAAAAATACATTTATGCAATATAGTCAAAATCTACAATTAGCAATAAAACTCAAAAAAGAAGGAAAATCAATAAGTGAAATAGATAAAATAATAAAAATAGATGATGGTCCAGCATTAAAAGCTTTTGGAGAACTTGAAAAAATAATGGACAAATTAACCAGAGAAAAAACAGACGAATTTGAAGGAAATATAAGACGTCTTCAATATCTAATAACAGCTGTATCAATAGCCTTAATCATTACTGTACTTGTAACCTTTATGTATATATTATACATGATGGTACCATTATATTCTGTAAGAAACAAACTTGAGGAACTTTCTAAAAGCGGTGGTGATCTGGTAAGCAAACTTGAAGTAAAAACATCAGATGAAATTGGAGAAATATCTAAATTCTTTAATCATTTTATAGATTCATTTAGAACATCTCTTCAGGGATTTTTCAATAGATTTAGAAACAACATCACACAATTTAACACAATTAATCATGAATTAAAAATATTCAAAACCAACTTTGATGATATAGATGATGCATTAACAAGAACAAAAAGTTCTCTGGATAATATTACCTCATATGTAGAAGAACAAAATGCAAGTACATTAGAAATATCTGACAACATTCAAAATCTTGCAAACACAGCTGTAGAATTAAGTAATATAGCTCATGAGATAAGTGATGTGGCAGAAAGTGGAAGAAAAAGTCTTAACAATGTAAACGAAACTATAAACAACATTTCTGAAAGTATGGTTCCAATAGTTGATAAAGTAAAAGCAGTATCCGATAAAGCCCAGATTATAAATGAAGTTGTGGAAACAATTACAAGTATTTCTGAACAAACAAATCTTCTTGCACTAAATGCTGCAATTGAAGCTGCAAGGGCTGGCGAAGCAGGAAAAGGATTTGCTGTAGTTGCTGATGAAATAAGAAAACTTGCAGAAGAAAGTAGAAATGCTGCAGAAAGTATAAGAGAAAATCTTGGTGAAGTTATGACAGGTGTCACCGAAGCATCGGATATGGTAATTGAAATGTCTGAAAATATAAAATCTGTATCTGAAATGAATGACAAAACATCAAATGAACTATATGAATTAATTGATTCAGTGGAAAAAATCTCAAATTATGCTGACAATTTAGCCGCAAGTGCTCAACAGCAAGGAGCAGCCGTTCAGGAATTATCAGCCTCATCTCAAAATATCACCGAACTTGTTAATAATCTAAAAGAAGAAATGGATGAAATTGTTGAAGAAGAAAAATACATGAACGATAGAAATATGGATTTATTAAAAATCGTTGAAGAAGAAGCAAATCAACTTATAAATACTGTGGAAACATTCTCAACATTTAAAATGTTTACACATAAGGATCTTATTAATGAACTAAATGGTGCCAAAGAAGCTCACAGAAGATGGGTAAAAAGATTTGAAGAATCCGTTCATAACAACACATGGCTGGCAGCAGAAGATAATCCTCACAGATGTGGATTTGGTGTATTTGTAAAAGTATTATCTAAAAATGTACCTGAAGAAATAAATGATATATGGTCTGAAATCTTAAAATATCATGAACAATTACACAATTACGCTAAAAACTTTGAATATAAAAATAGAGACAAAAATGAAAAATTATTATCAAATGTAAAAGAAACATCTACAAAACTCGAATCATTAATAGATCAGGCTATAAATAAACTAAGTTAAAAAAAATAACCCCAACCCTTTTTGGTTGGGGTTATTTTTATATTTCCTCAATTAACTCAGCAATTTTATAAACAGAAAACTTAACAGCTGGTGTTCTATACGGGATAGTTACAGAATCCAGTTTAACAAGCCATGAATTGGTCTTTTTATAAATAGCAACATAATACTGTTGAATAAAATCATCATCTGAAGAAACAACCTTTAACAAATATCTATCATTTATCATATCTTCATAAACATTATTTACAACAAACGTTTTATTACCTTCTTGAAACTTTTTATCCTTTAAATCCTTTAATTTATCAATATCTATAGAATTTATATTCTTATGAGGCATTTCACTCACTCCTTCCAGAATTCTCAAAACCTTATAATCTTTCACTTTCTTAGCAATAAATAAATACTTATTTCTTCCTTCTTTATCCCATTTTAACTCATACTTCGTTTTTATTGGTCTATTAAAATTCTCTATTATTTCCTGTGCCTCAAAAAATTCTGATTTACTAAAATTATCATAAACCTCCTGTGCATACCAGTCAACATCTGTAGCAAGTTCAATAGTTCCACCTTTTCTTAATACATCAGCAAGGGTTAAAATAAATGATTCAATAAAAATTCTTCTTTCCTTATGTCTTTTCTTTGGCCATGGACATGGAAAATTCACAATAAGCTTTGAAATAGAACCAGACGGAAACAATTCTCTGATTAACAACCTTGCATCACCTTGAATAACCCTGGCATTATTAATATTATTCTTATAAAAATTAATTTGAGCCTTATATAAAGCTGTTAAAGAAGTTTCAAAGCCAACAAAATTAATATCTGGATTCTCTTTAGCAAGTGCTGCCATATACTCTCCACTTCCAAAACCTATTTCAACATATAATTTCTTCCTATTTCCAAAAATATCCTTCCAATTTACAGGATACTCATCAAAAGTCTGCGGTTTTAAAAAATATTTTAAAACTGCTATTTTATCATGCATATCAATTCCTCCCAATAATTAATCCTTAACGTATAAAACATTATACCATAACTGACTTAACATATATAAATTCTTCAAAATATATTAAATTATTCTTATAATAAAAAACCTCCGGAATAAATCCGGAGGCATTACTAAAATCAATATTTATTTAATACAAAGTGATCCAATATTACATTAACAGGGAAGAAACCGTCTTCTTTTTTCTTATCTGTTTGCTGTGCAACACCTTTTACAAGAACCTTAACCTGATTTCCATCAACAATAACTTCTACAAAATGATGAATTCCTGTTATATCCTTTGTTGTAAATGGATACTTTTCATTGTATGATCTTACTTTACTGTATAATGGAGCTCCTCCTCCACCAGTTACAATATATTCAATCTTATTATTTGTAAATCTTTCATACATATGATAATGACTGTTGAATACAATATCTACACCATATTTTTCAAATACAGGTTTCCAGTAGTCAATAGTTGGACTTACAGGGTCTTTACCATACTCTGTACAATTTGTCCAGAATGGTTCGTGGAAGAATACAAATTTCCATTTTGCATCTTTATGTTTTTCAAGATCGTTAATTAACCATTGTGTTTCTCTTTCCATTCCCTCTTTATCCTTCTGCATTAAAAGAATATCTGCATCAAGAACAACAAAATGTGCATTTCCATAATCAAACGAATAATACTGTTCATTATAATCTCCGCCACCCTGTGGGGTTACAAATGAACTGAAATAATATTTTGAATTATATTCATGGTTTCCAAGAACTGGATAGAATGGAGCTTTTGCAGCCATATTCTTAATTGCCCAGAAAAATCCATCCCAATCACTCATAATTCTTCCATCCATTACAAGGTCACCAACATGAATTACAAAATCTGGATTTTCTTCAGCAATTTTATCTGCAACCATTCTATGTCTCTTATTATATGTTCTTGTATCTGCATATACAACAAATTTGAACTTTTCTGGATGATCAGCAACTGTTCTAAATGTATAAGAATCTGTTGTAACTCCTTTTGCTGCTCCATCTTCTACAACAAGTGAATATGTATATTCTTCACCAGGTTTTAATCCTGTAATCTTGAAATGATGTAAATTAGATACTGTATTATCTTCTAAAATCTTTCCATTAATTAATATCTTTCCTTTTGCTGGAACTAAAGTTTTCCAGTTAATATATACGCTATCCTTTCCTAAATCTGAAAGATATGGTCCCCATAACACCTTATTTTCTTCTGCGTATTTACCAACAACAACATCGGCTTTTATTTCTTCTTCACCTTTAACAACAATTTCTGGTGCCTTTACTGTGTTTACACCCATAACATCAACTTTAGCTGTATATTTTCCAGGATTTGCCGGGAATTTATAATTACCGTTTTCATCTGTATAAGCTACAATATACAATATTCCTTTATCGTCAAAAATATTTACCTTTGAATTTGCTATTGGTTTTCCATTTGCAAATTCTGCTTTACCGCTCACCATTGTATAACCTTTACCTCTAATATCAAGAGATGTTTCCAATACTGAAGATAAATCCTTACCTACAACAAATATTCTCTGGAATGTAACCTTTTCTCCATTTTTAATAGCAACTGTTTTAATTTCTGGATCAGCAAAGATATAAGAAATATGAATATCTCTTAATTTTCCATTTTCATCTCTTTCTGTTGTAGTCACACCATAAGCAATTTTGTCACCCTGAGCACCGATAAAATCTGTATCAATTCTGCTTACCTTATAACCTAAACCAAAAGTAAATGGTCTTGCATAACCAAAGAATGTAGCATCACCAAGAATCATCTTATCAATATCTTTCCCGCTATTATTTACAAGAGTAGTTTTAATAATAAGATAATTTGTTCCCGGGAATAATGTATAAGTTGTTGTAATTGCTATACCTGGAATATCTGAATGATGTCCTGTTAATTTTAATACTGCAGCTCCACCATTAGATCCATTCTTTTCAATATATATATTTTCATAAATAGCCTGTTTTGGCCAACCAAAATATGTGTGCATTTCATCAAACTGATCTTCTCCGCCACAATAAATAGCATCTAATATGTTTCCACCAGACTTCATATAACCATGATAATTATCCAATTGACCTATTAAGAAAGCAACCTTCTCATTCTTTAAAATATAGTCTCCAACCTTACCATCCGCTGCTGGACCTGGTAATAATTGTGATTTGTCAGTTACTTTAAATGCTTTTGCATTTGCAAATGCAAATACAGAAATCAACAATGAAAATGCCAATAACAATACCAGTGATTTCTTAAACATACTCTAACTCCCCCTTTTTTAAAGATAATATATTGCGATAATATATTGCAAACGTTTTCTCGCAAATATTAATGATACTCCTTTTGTTAAAAAAAGTCAAATATTATCACATCCCGTATAAATCCATTTTAGAATATTATCTTGAAATATTGATTAATATTAAAACTACATATAAAAAACATATTAAAAAATAATTACAAAAAAAAGGGCGAAAATGAACAGCCCTTTTTTATGAGAAATTATATATTATATATTTTCAACTTCCTGAAAATTTTTAAAATTAATTAAAAACACACTTGAAGCTAATGCCAAAACTGCAAGAACCATAGTAAACATATTTATTCCACCCATTGAAAAGAAAATAGAAAGATATGGTCCAAAAAAGTTTCCACTTAATCTAAATGCAGAAAAAACTGCCATTCCCTTTTCTTCAAATCCAACAGAAAGAATTGAAGCATATTCGCTGCTCATTGTAATTGATAATCCAAGGAATATACCGGAAACTAAAACAAATATTAAAAATCCTACAAGTGAAAATGAATTTACAAACATTGCTATACTCAATGTTGCAAAAGTTCCAAGGGGAATCCATAGCTTTACACCATGAACCTTATGTTTAAACAAATTACCAAGCATCAATAACAAAGCAAATATAGAAGTATAAATTTTACCGTATAATGGATTATCTACAATGCCCTCAACAAATAAAGGCATAGTTACCTGGAATCCAACAACAATAGCTATAGTAATAATTCCAAAAAATGCTGCAAGGAAAATCCTTGGTGAAAACTTAGCAACCTGTTTCTTTGAATATTCTGAATGTATCTCAATAACAGGTAATTGCTTATAAATAATCAAAGTGAATATAAACAATAAAACACCTAAAGCAGTTAATGTGTGTTTTGGGATATAAATAAATCCAGAACCAATAACCAATGGCCCCATAACAGCACCAAAACTTGCCAAAAATTCTACCATACCAAAATACTTTGCTTTCTCCTGCTTTGAAAAATCACCTTTAGTTATAACTGTTAATGCATTTGCAAACAACGCAGAATCAGCAATTCCCTGAAAACCACGGAAAACGATTGCAAGAATTGGATAACTAAGAGATAATCCTGATAAATATAATGAAACACTCCAAATTACCATTGAAAACAAAAAGGTTTTACTTTCACCATGTTTTTCTAAAATCTTACCCCAAAATGAACCAAAAACTATAGATACAAGCGGTGTAATACCTATAAAAGTACTTGCCAACCATGCAGAACCAAACATCTCTGTTAATTGTGGAAATGATGATGCAATTCCAACCTGAACAAAAACCTGTAAAAATGGTAATGCAAGAATATATTTTAAATATCCTTTCAATCCAATCAACCTCCTTTTTTACCTTTGCCTTCAAGTTTATAATAAAAAATTTAAAATAACATGTGATACATTAAATGTGGATTAAAATAATGAAAATACTTCCAACCGTAAACCAAAAAATACCGATTATTAATTCATATGTAAACAAAAATCACTAATTGCAAAATAAAAAACGAAAAAATAGCTAGAATAATGTTCGCTCAAACAAGTAGAAATTTATAATCCTCAAAAATTCTCGTTCCCGCCGGCCGTTGCAGACTCACATCCATGTTCGTCCTTTTGTGTTGTAGATTGAGAAAAATAAAAACTCCCTCAAACGACTTGGTTGCTGATCCTCGAAAATCACTCATTCCCGGCTGTCGCTTAGATTCTGCATCCCTGCAGAAGCTGCGCTCAAAAAAACATCCTGTTTTTTTGACAGCCTCCATTCATGATTTTCTCGGGCAACCTGCGAGTTTTCGTTCGTTTTTATTTTTCTCAATCATAATTGTTTCTCTTCGGGAATTTTCAAGTTTTCGCTCACATTATTCTAGCTATTTTCTTAAATATAAATAAAAAGATGAAAGTAGAAAAATAATATGGACGAAGACTAAGAATTTCCCGCAGTGGAATGCAGAAAATTCGGGTTGGAGAAACAGGATGTTTCGAAAAGCGAAGCTTCCCCAGGGAAGGGGAATCTGAGCGTGCCCGAATTTTCAAATGGAGCAAGGATCAGAAATTCTTGCCGTCTGAGTGAATATTATTTTTCTACTTTCAAAAAAAATTTTCGAAGATTAGCACTCAAGTTGTCTGAAGGTGTTTTTATTTTTTTCAATCAACACCAAAAGGACGAATATGAACATAAATCTGCAACAATCATCAGATATGATATAATTAAATTAAATTTCCAACATAAATCTCCATTAAAAACTATTTTCGTTTATAATTCCCAACAAAGTTCAAAACATATAACTCGCTTAAAATATAAATTATAAAAGTTATCAACATAAAAAGTTGTTAACTCTAAATTTCGTTCATAACTTCTCAACCAATCTTCGTTCATAGAAAAAATTCACCAACATTAATATCAACAATCAACGTTCAAAGTTCAAAAATTATAAACCATCTAATAAAATTCAACATTTTTTATAGAACAAATATTCGCATGTACACTTATCAACATAAAAATTTTTTCATATCAACAAAAATCAAAAAAATTATGAACAGTATAAAATTCTTTTATAATAATAATTACAATAACATATCAACAATAAACATCACTACACCACCAGCATCTATATAAATAATATAAGAGAGGGATAAAAATATGAAAAAAATAATGTTGTTAATTCCAATACTATTAGTTCTATTAATAATAATAGACATATCAATAATAAAAAACTCTTCAAAAACAACCATTGAAGTAAAAACAAAAAAAACTCAAGAAAGTTCCATAATAAAAGATATTATGAATTCAAAAAACTACTCACAAATCTACACAAAACAAAACACATGGCATAAATTTCTGGAAAACAATAACAACTTAATAATAAAAGACATCTTCAAATATAAAGAATATGTATATATAACTGCAGAATCAAAAGAAATAAAGAAAAAAATACATATATATAAAATAGACAAATATGGAAATATAAAAAAACACATAGAAATTACAGAAAGTATATACACAGAAATAAACTCATTTATACTTGCAGATAGCATATTTATATTATCAGGATACAAAAACTTTAAACCATATATTTTAGAAGTAGATATCAATGGAAACATATTAAGATCAAAAACACTCAATTTCTCTGGAAAAATAAAAAAAATAAAAATAGATAACTTTGACAGTATTTATATTGTAGGATATAAAATAGATAACAATAAAAAAATAGGATTCATGTATGAAATAAACCCATCACTAGAATTACTAAATGAATTTAACATTACATGGTATAATGATGAAATACTAGAAGATATAGAAACGGATAAAAATTATATATATCTTCTTGGAAATACAAATTCAACTGCAAACAACAATTGGGATATATTCATCATAAAACTAAACAAATTAAATTATAGTGATTACTCAATAAAAAAATTTGGTTCTGAAAATTTGGAAGATTATGCTTATTCATTTACAAAGGACAATAAATACTTTTATATTGCAGGATATAGTTCTCCATTAGAAAACTACCCATGGAAAACATTAATAATAAAGACAGATAACAATCTACAAAAAATATGGAGAACAGATTATTTAATGAAAAAATCATCCAGGGGATTATCCATAACTCAAACACTGGATAAAATTGCAGTTACCGGATATGCACTTGAAAAAAATAATGATTTTGACGGATACTCACTTTTTATAGAAAAACAAACTGGAATAGTATTATTTGAAAACTATTATGGAACATTATTAGATGAAAGACTAACAAAGGTGTATAATTATAATGATGGACTGATATTCTCTGGATACCAAAAAAACGGTGAAATAATAAAAGGACTTATAATATATACAGATATCAACGGAAAATCTAACTTTATAAAATAAAATTCTAAGAAACTTTTAAGCTTGAAAACATATAATAAAAATGCATTTCATATCAAGTGAGGTGATTAAATTGAGAAAAAGAGATAAGCAAATAACGCTTTATCATCTTATAATCAAAAATATAATGACTATAGTAATAATTGGAATAGGTTCAGTAATAATGATATTCAGCATGATTAGCCTATATAATCTTGGACGTGTAGAAAAAGAATTTGAAGCAAATGCAGTACAAATTGTTAATATGGCATTCACCTCATTATCAAATGCATTATATGATTTTGATGTTCGATATTATAAAGGGTTGGAGAGATTTATAGAAGCCTTAAAAACTTCTGAAAACAAAGAAGAAACAATAAAAAACATATCAAAATACGCGTTTTTTAATAGTGATACCAGTATAGAGAAAATTGATTACAACAAATTAAATTCAAAAATCAAAGAAAAATTAGATAAACTTGAAAATTACAAATACTATTTTGAACTTGAATTAACCTCAGAAAAACTATTAAAAGATATTTATTTAAAAATAGATAATGAATATTATCTAATAAGAGCATCATATTCCGTAGATAAAATAAAAAATACATTAGATAATTTTCATGCTCTTGAGGAAAAATACAATTTCATAGATGAAATTGATATATGCACGCATAATTTTGAAAATCTTTCAAGCAAAGAAAACGATTTAACAGACAAAGATGTTGAATATCTGAAAAAAGCATTTGACACTGGAAAAGAAATAATAATAAAAAAAGGAAACAAACTGATTTTTTATTATACCTGGAGCTATGAAGATGAAAAATCAACATTCAAACCAATTGGAATAGTATTAAAATTAGATGTTGGGATGCTCAGAAATGCTTTAATATACAACATAACAATATTTATATTAGCTTTAATTATAATAATGTATTTAGTTGCAATAAAAGCAAGAAAAGTTTCAAAACAAATTTCAAGACCATTTGAGTTAATGGTAGATAATATGAAAAAATTCAGAGAAACAAAATACTTAGAATTTGATAGAATGTTTGAAAAATGTGAAATAAAAGAAATAAATGAATTAATGGATGAATATCAAAAAATGGCAGAAGACATAATGTCATCATTTGAAGAAATCAACGCAATGAACGAAGAACTAGAACATTCATACAAAGAAATAGAAAAAGTCAATAATGAATTAGAAGAATCATACTTAAACTTTAGTACTCAACTTTCAATAATCGCTGAAGGTTATGATGAAAATACCGGAAATCATGTTAATAGAGTTGGAGAGCTTTCGGCATTTATAGCTGAAAAAATGGGTTTAGATCATCATACAGTGTATCAAATGAAGTATTATGCGCCATTACACGATATTGGAAAATTAATGATCCCAAAAGACATATTAATGAAAAAAGGAAAATTAACAAATGAAGAATGGAAAATAATGGAAAAACACACAATTTACGGTGGATTATTAATAGGTGACGCACCTATGTTCAAACTTGCTAAAAACATTGCATTATATCATCACGAAAAATATGACGGAAGCGGTTATCCATTTGGATTAGAAGGGGATAAAATCCCAATTGAAGCTGCTATAGTTTCTGTTGTAGATGTATATGATGCATTAAGGTCAGAAAGGCCATATAAACCAGCATTTTCACACGAAAAGGCGTTAAAAATAATTCTTGAAGGAGACGATAGAACACAACCAACACATTTCCATCCAGAAGTATTGAAAATATTCAAAGAGTATTCCGAAGACCTGAGAAAATTATGGGAAGAAGTAGACAAACAAAGCTCCAAATTATATGAACTAATGAAAAATATACAGGAAGATGATATAAAATAAAATAGAAATAATAATATGAGCGAAGACTAAGAATTTCCCGAAACGGAGATTATAGGGCAATTGAAAAAATAAAGACAATATATGAAGAAAATAGTACGAATAATGTTCGCTCAAACGGTAGAAAATTCTAATCCTCAAAAATTCTCGTTCCCGCCGGCCGTTGCAGACTCACGTCCATGTTCGTCCTTTTGTGTTGTTGATTGAGAAAAATAAAAACTCCCTCAAACGACTTGGTTGCTGATCCTCGAAAATCACTCATTCCCGGCTGTCGCTTAGATTCTGCATCCCTGCAGAAGCTGCGCTCAAAAAAACATCCTGTTTTTTTGACAGCCTCCATTCATGATTTTCTCGGGCAACCTGCGAGTTTTCGTTCGTTTTTATTTTTCTCAATCATAATTGTTTCTCTTCGGGAATTTTCAAGTTTTCGCTCACATTATTCTAGCTATTTTCTTAAATATAAATGAAAAGATGAAAGTAGAAAAATAATATGAATGAAGACTAAGAATTTCCCGAATTTTCAAATGGAGCAAGGATTAGAATTTCTTGCTGTTTGAATGAATATTATTATTTCTATTTTCGAAAAGGAGAGACAAAGATGGAAATATCCAAATTACTCATCGTTGATCCTATTGATGGAGAATACACCGGAAAAATAATAATCAACAATGGAAAAATAGAAAAAATAATAAAAACAGAAGATTCATATTACGACTACATATTAATGCCCGGATTTATAGACAGTCATACTCATGGTTATGGCGGAATAGACACAATGACCGCAACAGAAAAAGATTTCAAACAATGGGCAGAAATGAACTTCAAACACGGAGTTACCACATTCTTTCCAACAACAGTTTCAGCATCTAAAGAGCAAATAAAAAACGTTATTAAAAACACACCAATAGAAAAATCAATAAAAGGAATACACCTTGAAGGACCATATATAAACATAAATAAAAAAGGAGCACAAAATCCTGAATACATTAGAAATCCAGAAAAAAATGAAATAAAAGAAATACTAAATGAAAAAATAAAATTAATAACAATGGCACCTGAAATAAAAGGATTTTATGACGTAATAAATATAATTCATAAAAATAACACAGTAATATCCCTTGGTCACACAGAAGCAGATTATCAAGAATTCAAAAAAGCGTATGAAAAAGGAATAAACAGAATAACTCACTTTCCAAATGCAATAAAAGGACTGCATCACCGTGAATTAGGTGGAGTTGGTGCAGGAATGCTTGAAGATTTTAAAATAGAAATGATAGTTGATGGAGTACACACATCACCGGATTTTGTTAAACTAATATATAAAATAAAAAATATTGATGATATTATACTAATAACAGACTCAATGAGCGCTGCGGGATTAAATGATGGAAAATATGATCTTGGCGGTCTTGAAGTTACAGTAAAAAATGGAAAAGCAACATTAAAAGACGGAACAATAGCAGGGAGTACATTAGTATTCGACAAAGCAGTTAAAAACTTCCAAAAATTTACCAATTGTACATTAACGGAACTTGCAAAAGTATCCTCATACAACACAGTACAAAACTTGAAACTTCAAAACTTAGGACGAATAAAAGAGGGCTACATCGCCAATCTTGTATTATTGGATAAAAATTTAAACCTCAAAAAAACAATATTTGAAGGGAATTACACCTAAAAAATTCGACAGGAAATCCTGTCGAATTTTTTATTTTTCTCGATTAACAAAACTTCATCAAATCATCATTGATTTTTAACCTACTATCATAGTATAATAGTACAGAGGTGATATAAATGTGGTTTTCCATAGACTTTCATTCGCACACTCCTGTTTACGAACAAATAAAAAACAAAATAAAAGAAAAAATCCTTACCAATGAACTCAAAAAAGATGAATTTATTCCTTCAATAAGAGTTCTTGCAAAAGAGCTTGGTGTAAATTTAAATACTGTATCAAGAGCATATAAAGAACTCGAATTTGAAGGAGTAATAAAATCAGTAAGAGGTTCAGGATATATAGTATTAGGAATTGATGAAAATCAGTTTATAGAAAAAAAATTAGAAAATTTTCAAAAAAGTGTTTTAGAATGTAAAAACGCAAAAATTCAAAAAGAAAAATTGATATCAATAATCAATAAGTTATATGATGATTGATAAAATCTGGAGGTGAATCCATGATATTAAAAGTTGATAACCTTGTAAAAAAATACGGAACTCTTACAGCAGTCAATAACGTTTCATTTGAAATTGAAAAAGGTGAAATCTTTGGACTTATTGGACCAAATGGTGCAGGAAAAACATCAATAATAAAATGTATTCTTGATTTAAGATGGCCAGATAGCGGAAAAATATATTTAAATGGAAAAGTTGCATATTTACCTGAAAAAAAGAATCTCTACAAATCATTAACAGTTAAAAAAATGATAGAAATCAACAACGAGCTTACAGAAAATTTTTCTATTGAAAAAGCATACGAATTGCTGGATAAATTTCAAATAGCTAAAAACACAAAAATCTCAAATCTATCCCATGGTATGCTTACTCAGGTGTATGTAATATTAACCTTTTCACAGGATGCTGATTTATATATTCTCGATGAACCAACATGGGGATTGGATCCATTAATGAGAAACACAGTACTTGAAATAATACGTGAAAGTTCATATCAGGAAAAAAGCATATTATATACCAGCCACATACTTTCTGAAGTTGAAAAAATTGCAGATAGAGTTGCAATAATGTCAAAAGGAAAGATTTTAGAATTGGATTATCTTGATAACATAAAAACAAAATATACAGCAATATCATTACCAAAAAATGAAAAAACAAAAGGATATTTATGGAAAAAATTGGAAAATGAAAATATCTGGATAGTAAAAAATCAAGATGGAGAACCTGTTACTATAGATGAAATCTTTGAAGCAGTGGTAAAGGGGGAATGGTAATGAAAAAAGAACTTTATGAAATGAAAACACGAACAATAATTTCAATAGTAATATTAATTTTATTATTTTTCAGCATAGCCCCTTTTCAAAAATTTTATGTTGATATGATAAAAGAAAATATGGCGGCAATAAAGCCATATGCAGAAAAATTTGGATTTTCAAATATATTGGATAACTTAAATGATTGGAATTATTATATGTATACGCAATGGTTCGGTAAAAACTTTGGTCAATTAATTCCAATTTTTGCAATTATTTTTGCCTTTCCGTTATTTTCCAGAGAATATGAAAATGGAACAATGGAATATTTATTGGTAAGAAAATCAAGAGATTATGTATTTATCACAAAAGTATATATCGGTTTGACAATGTTTATTATATGGATAACAATAGGAATAGTTCTACCAGCTGCATATTCATTAATTTCAGGGAAAGATTTGGCATATAGTCTATTATTCAAATATTTTATTCATATGTTTTTTGGTGGATTGTTCTGGTATGAAATAACAGTATTATTTTCTGTAATATTCAATGATCAGGTAAAACCAATATTAGTTTCAGTTGGGACATTGATTATCACCACAGCTGCAGGATTCATTAAACCTTTATCTTTCTTAAATACATATCCATATATATTAGGCTCAAAAATTATTTCAGAAGGAAAAATAGATTTATTATACACGCTTTCATTATTCTTAATAGGAGAAACGATAGTTAGTATAGCCTATTATCAATTTAGAAAAAAAGAAATTTAATAAGGAGGGGATTTCCATGATAGTAACTACATCTGAATTTGTTCCTGGAAGAGAAATAGAAGAAGTTTTAGGAATAGTTATAGGTAATGTTGTTCATTCAAAACATTTAGGAAGGGACATAGCAGCAGCATTTAAAACACTTGCAGGAGGAGAAATAAAAGGTTATACAGAAATGCTTACAGAAGCAAGAAATATAGCCTATAATCGTATGATAGACGAGGCAGAAAAATTAGGAGCAGATGCAGTAATTGGTTTGAGGTTTTCAAGTTCTGCAGTTATGGCTGGAGCAGCAGAAATGGTAGCTTATGGAACAGCTGTAAAATTAAAATAATAAAGAGGGCTTAAGCCCTCTTATTATTTTGTATGCGATTCAATATAATCCTTAATATCAGACATTGATAAATTGTATTTTTGAACAATATCCTTTAATTCCATTAAAGAACTTTCTTTTTCAGAAATTCCAAATTCTTTCAAAAATGCATTATAATCATCGATATTTTCTTTAATTTCCTTTAAAGTAGTTTTTCCTCTTATAATAAAATCTGAAGTATCATGTTCTTCTTTTTCAACAGTAGAATTACTAATATTTGCTTCTTGATTTTCTGAAACTTCACCAGGCAAATATCCACTAATTACATATGCAATAAATCCAGGTTTAGTCTTTTTTATAATATCCCTTACACTCATATTTTCAATACCTTCAATACTTTTTAATTCATCAAAATCATTTATAGTTTTTCCATATTCAGCAAGAAAATCAGAAACATTCATATCAATATACTCTACAAAACTTCTAATACCTTCCGGTGAAACTATTTCAAGTTCTTCATCAAATCCCATTAATTCAGATAAATCCTTTAACTTAGCAGTTGTTACAATGTTTCGAGGAATATTAAATGCTCTATACAACTCTTCTTTTGAAACAGGATAATTATCTATTATTTCCTGTAAAGTAGAAGAACCTCTTATATCATTTATCGAATTATATGTTCGTATTTTTTCTGTATTAAAATTACCTGAAACATTAGCTATTAAAATTACACCAAGAAATAAAGCAAGGGCTATAAATGCATAATTCCATAGACTTACAGTTTTTTTGCTTTCTTCTGGTTTAGTTAAAATAGGTCTAACCTGAAGAGTTAATTTACTTGAATCATTTACTGGACATGCTTCAACACATTTCATACATCTAATACATTGAGGACTGTTTATAGCATTCTTTTCTGAAACAACAATTCCTACAGGACATGCTCTATCACACAATTTACAATTTATACATGTATCCTTTTTCCTTTTAATAGTTAAAAAACTAAAAGAATTAAACAAACCATTTATAGCACCTAAAGGACATGCATATCTACAAAATGGTCTTTCTACAAATAGCGACAATCCTAAAACGAGCAATACAGAAATATATCCAGTAATTGCAATTTCATCTGTCCATATATTAAACAGATTATAATACGGATCATATGGTTCAAAAACTAACTTACTTGTTCGTGCTGTTTGAATAATAATAATTGCAAGAACAATATACTTTAAATATCTTAGAATTCTATCAACCTTTACAGGAACTCTATTATATTTATCTTTAAAAATCTTTTTTCCAAGTTTTCCAACCCATTCCTGAACAGAACCTAAAGGACATATCCAACCACAAAAATTTGCACCGGTAAATAGCAAAAGTGCAAACAATGCAAATAGCATAATAAACACCGATTGATGTAGTTTACTTACATAATTTCCAGTGGTAAAAAATGTATAAAGATTTACAACTCCACCATATGGACATAATGTATGCAAACTTGCAACACCAAATAACTCAACACCAGGATTATTTTCTACAATATAATGTCCAATACTCACATACAACACAAACGCAACAAAAATAATCTGTACCGCCAGTCGAAACTTTTGTAAAGAACTACTTTTCTTCATATCACTCACCCCCACAATGATCTTTTTCATTTTTTTGCAAATATATATTAACATATTAACCTTAGAAAAAACTTAGAAATAAAAAAAGAGATGGAAAATTCCATCTCTTTCAATTGTGACTGTGTGACAACTGTAGAATCCTTGTAGACAACTGTGACAAATTATAAATTTTCTACATAATATTTTACTTTTGCTGGTAAAGATAATATTCCATCATCATTTTCTAAAATTAATCCTTCATTTTTCCAGCGGGTAATATAAGTATATATTGTTTGCCGTTTTATATTTTTTTTCTGTAATTTTTTAACTAATGATGTTCTATCTATGTTTTCTTTAATAATTTCCTTTAAGATAATTTTTTGTATTTCGGTAAAGGATTTTGTTTTAGAAAAAGTTCGTAAAAAAATACTTTTTATAGTTTCTTTGGCAGTTGTTTCATCAATTTTCTTTTTATCTGTATTATATAAAGCAATTTGTTGAGCAATCCATAAAGCATCTCTTGGATTCCCATCACTAAAAGAAGCAATTTCTTCAAGAGCATTAATATGAAAATAATCAGGATAATCTTTAATACGTTTTAATATTAATTTTTTTATATCTTCTTTTGTAAGTGGATCCAGAAAAATCATATCTTTAAAAATATTTTCTAAATTTCCACTCTCATTCCATCGCATTCTATCATTAGAGTATTCCCTATAAATTGAAAAAGGTAAAGAAACAATTGTAATAACATTTTCTTTTAGAAGTATATTTTTCAAAGAATCAAGAATATTCAGAACTTCATCTTTTTTTTCTTTATCTAATTCATCTATTACAATTAAAATTTTTCCATATTCTCTTATCAATAATTCAAGTAATTTTTCAATATACTCCTTAATAGTATATATATTAAATCTTTTTTTATTTGACAATCCTTTTTCATACGTTGCACTTGCAAAAGCATTTATTCCCCCGCTATAATTTGAGTTAAAACTTTTTTCTGTTAAAATAAAATCTTTTGCTTCCAGTGCTATTTTTTCTATATTTTTATTTTTTAAAGATAATGATAATTTTGATAATTTATAAAGAAAATCAGCTATAATAACCTCTTTAGAATCTTTTTCAGTAATTAATATATTGAATTTTGTGGAATCTGCTGTTTCTATAAAATTCAAAACAGTAGTTTTTCCTACACCAGTTTCACCACATACTCCAAAAATTCCCATGGGTTGAAAATATGCAAGATTATTTAAATGTTTTAATTCTTTTTCCCTATCTACAAGCAAATCTTTATTGCTAATGGGGACATCAAATAGCGAAGAAATTATATATTTCAATTTATCATTATCCATAATCATCACCCCCTATAATTATTATAACATACAATTGTGACTGTGTGACAACTGTAGAATCCTTGTAGACGATTGTGACAATTCTTGTTAAGTGATTTAGAAAAATAATATGAGCGAAGACTAAGAATTTCCCGAAGCGGTGATGACAGGATAGTTGGAAAAAATAAAAGCGAGTGAAGGCTCGCAGAGTGTCCAAGGTAAAATTACAAACGATTGAAAAAATAAAAGTGAATGAATACTTGCAGAGCACCCGAAAAAAACTGCGAATGGAGAGGGTCAAAAAAACAGGATGTTTTTTTGAGCGCAGCTTCTGCAGGGATGCAGAATCTAAGCGACCCCGCGAATATGAGCAGTTTTTGAGGATTAGTGCTCAAGTCGTATGAATGAACTTTTATTTTTTCAATCTACAACAAAAAGGACGAACATGGATGTGAGTCTGTAGCGACCGGCGGGAACGAGAATTTTTGAGGATTAGAATTTTCTACCTGTTTGAGCGATTATTATTATTTCTATTTTCGAAAAAAGTTTTTGAGGATCAACGTTTGAGTCGTCTGAATAAGTTTTTATTTTTCACAATTATAAGAAATTTCACCTGCCTGAACGAATATTATTATTTCTTTTTGAAAACAAAAGAACTAACATGAACGTGAATCTCCACTAAAAAAAGACTTTCAGGAAAAATCCTGAAAGTCTTTTTTTTTTAGATATTTACATATTTATTGATTATTGCAATAAGCTCATTATATTCAACATCAAGCGTATTTTCACCGCTAATATACTCAATATTCCTCTCAGGGAACCACTCTTTTAACTTCAAAAACCCTTCTCTTGCCTTTTCAAAAAATTCTCTTCCTTCACTTTCAATTCTATCCTTATTTTTATTCTTCATCCTTTCAAAAGACGTTTCAACATTCACATCAACAACAATCGTCAAATCTGGCATTATTCCATCTAACGCATGTTTATTAATCTCAAAAACCTCTTTCCAACCAAGCTCTCTTGCATATCCCTGATAAACAATTGAAGAGTCAACAAATCTATCAAGAATAATAATCTTATCTTTATTAGGTTTTATAATTTCCTCTATCAATTGAGCACGACTGGCAGCAAATAATAAAGCTTCACTTACGTGACATATTTTATAATCACCCAGCAATAATTCCCTTATCTTCTCACCAAGTTCTGTTCCACCTGGTTCTCTATTCCAGATAACATCTTTATTCTTAATTTTAAAATATTCAACTAATTTTTTTGAAAGAGTAGATTTACCAGAACTTTCAATTCCTTCAAAAGTTATAAGCATATAATATATTTCCTCCTTTAGCACATTATAATCCAGAATTCTTAAAAAATACAGGTGGATGAATCTTTAGATTTTCGCCACCATTTTTTCGTAAAATTCCACCTATTAATTGACATTCACCGTTCTTTTTCCCATATCCTAAAAACATTTCCTGCAGTGAAAATTTATATTTCCAGGCAAGTTTCAAAAAACTTTCAAAATGAACAGGATGATAAACAAAAATCATTCTTTTCTTATTCTTTAATAAATAATTGGCTGCATAAAAAAACTTTTCAAGGTCGTTTATATCAAATGTTCTTGCAGTTTTTCTATCCTCATATGGGCTTATCAAAGATTTATCAGAATAATGTGGTGGATTTGTTATAACGCAATCTATTGATTCCCTTTTAAAGTATTTCTCTATATTTTTTATATCATCGTTAATAAAATCAACTCTATTTAAAAGATTATTTGATTTAATGTTTTCTAATGAACATTCAAAAGGTTCTTTTTGAATTTCAATTCCGGTAATTTTTATATCTTCATATATCTTTGCAAGAGCAATTGAAACATTACCAATTCCAGAACCAAGCTCAACTATATTTTTTTCATTTTTTAATAAATCTGAAATTTGAGCAAGAAAAGTGGAACCATGTGTTGGTAAATGATATTTTCCTGGTGAGCATAATTTCAAATTTCTAAAAATGTCTTCTATTATATCAAAATTTATCATTTTATCACCGTACTACCTTTATTTATAATATTTAAAATCTTTGAATTATCAATTACACTTCTTGAATAATTTTCAACATTCAAATCATTAATATTTGAATTTACAATTTTTGACCAGGAAAAATTCTTTTGAATCATTGTATTAATGCTCGAATTATCAATATATGCTTTACTAAGATTTTCTATTTCCACATTAGCAAAAACAGATTTAATACTTTCGAGCATATTTACATTATTCATAACTATATTTTTAAACGTACTTTCTTTTATAAAAATCTCCTCTGAATTGAATAAATTAATTTGGGTTTTATATCCTATAGTATTATACAAACAAATTCTAAAATCATTCGAAGAAATTAAATCTGAGTTTTCCAGAAATTCAGAATCTTCAAGATATATGAGCTTTGCATTTTTACCTATAATTTTAACCTTATCAAAAATAGTTTTAGAAGCAATAAAAATTCCACCATCAACTATTATTTCTCCATTACCGTTTATTAAGGATTTTCCAGGTCCCGGCATAATAAAGAAAACACCTTTTATAACTAATTTAGAATTAGAGACAAATTTTAAAATACTTCCAGACTCAACCATAACAACACTATCTTTACCTAAAACAGTTTCTCCACCAATTAAAAATTCTGAATTAATCTGTGGCAAATAAAGGTTTTCATTTGAAGATTCAAGAATATTTCTCACCAGATGAACAAAAGTTCCAGAAAAACGAATTGTAGGTTGTGAAGGAAAACTTAAAGTTCCAAATTTACTTTTTTTCCTGATCATTGCAACATTTGCTTTTTCAAGTCTGGCATATGCCGCCTTTGTTTCCACTTCTTTTTTCCAACCATATTCATAAGGTGTTTCCACAATATATGATTCAATATCAGTTTCATAATCCCAGCCAAATGTATCAACAGAATAATCAATTAACTTTGGGTTTCCTGAAGGCATAGATGGAATAGAATATTCCACTTCTATTTTTATTTTCTTTGTGGTGATATTATTTCCATTATCAATAACAAGCAATGTTCCATCGTCGGTAGTATCATCCAGTATTTCGCTCATTGTATATGTTGAATAAATACCATCTTTTGTTTTTAAAAATACCTTTAAATCCTCATCTTTTGTCCAATCATCAAAAAGTTTAATATTTGTATCTCCAAATACAGAAATTTTAAGTGTATCGTTTAGAATTTTAGGTGGTTTATCTTCACCGGTATTAATGGTTATTATCTTTTCTTTAGAAATATTTCCATATTTATCAACTGCGTAAAGTTCAAAATTTTTAGTTCCAATATCCTTTTTTAGAGGAATTTTTATATTTATATTAAAATTGTAAGTATTGCTTGCATCTTTTAAAATAAATCTTGAAAGATCAGTAGCTGGAGAAGCAGCGGTAACATTTAATTCTCCAGATTTCAAATAAACATTTAAAAATCCAATTTCTGGCGCTGTTGTATCATAATAAAATGTAAAAGTTCTTTCTGAAACCTTATTTTTATTTTTGTAAATTTCCATTCTTAATGTATGTTTTCCTTCTTTTAAATCTTTAAAATAATATTCGCTTCCATTTTTTTCATATTTAATTTCATTTTCTCCTTCGAAGAATTTTACTTCATAATCTAAACTTTGAGGAATTTGAATTTTAATAGGGAAAGAAGGTGACGCAATGTCACCTTCGATTGTAATATTTATTTTGCTTTGTTGATCACATGAAATGAATATAAACAATATTAAAAACAAAAAAGGTATTAACAATTTTTTCATCAATATTACTTCTCCTCATATAAGAACTTTAAAATAGGTGAATCTGGTGATAATAATAATATATTATTGTCCATAGAAGAATTATATATATCAGCTAATCTTCTTAATTCAAAGAATTCTGGACTTTGATTATATGCATCAGCATATATTGTAATTACACTTGCATCTGCAGTACCTTTTATAACCTCGGCATTTTTCTTAGCTTCGGAAATAATAATCTTAACTTTCTTATCAGCTTCAGCTTTTATAATTTCTGATTCTCTTTGACCTTCAGCCCTTATTTGGGCAGCAATACTATATCTTTCTGCCATCATTCTATTATATACAGCTTTTGAAATATCTGGTGGCAAATCAGTTCTTTTAACCCTAACATCTACAATTTCAATACCAAAATCCTTAAGGTTATGACTGCTTCTTTCAGTAATTTCTTTTAACATTTCTTCTCTTTTTTTAGATAAAACCTCTTCAAAAGTATATTTGGCAACTAAATCCCTGACATTTGAATATACAACATCATCAATTCTTGTCAAAGCAAGCTGTACAGAACGCATACTTTCCATAAATGTTTTTGGATCATTAATTCTCCAGATTGCGTATGTATCAACAACTATAGTCTTTTTATCTGCAGTTATTATTCTTTCTGGTTCAATATCATATAACATTAACCTTTTTTCAAATTTTACCACATTATCAACAAATGGTGTTTTAAAATTAATTCCCGGTTTCGTTACAACTTTTCGTATTTGACCAAATCTTAAAACTACTGCCTGTTGTTCCTGGTTAACAATGAACATAGAAGATAAAATCAACCAGCCAACTAAAATTAATAATACAATTATAATTATTTTATTTTTGGTGAGCTTCATTTTGTACCACCACCTATTTCTGGCAAATTAAGCAATTTTAAAGTTTCAGAACTATCAACAATAATCTTTTCCTTTGAATTTTTAAGCAAACCTTCAATAGCTTCAAAAATAATACGTTTCTTTGTAATATCCTTTGTCATCTCATATTCTTTTAGCATAGCCTTAAACCTTTTAGCTTCACCTGTAGCAAGCGCAACCTTTTCATATGCATAAGCTTCAGCTTCTCTCATAATCTTTTGAGCTTCACCCTGAGCTTTTGGAATAACGTCATTTGCATATCTATTTGCTTCATTTATGAATTTTTCCTTATCCTGTTTGGCGCTATTAACATCATCAAAAGCCTTTACAACTTCAGCTGGTGGACTGACTTCCTGAAGATAAACATTTTCAATTTTTATACCTGCACCATAGCTATCAAGAATTTTCTGTACCTTTGCTGCAGTTTCCATAGCAATTCTATCCCTTTCAGTGGTCAAAACATTATCAATTGGATTAATAGCAACCATTTCTCTTAAAACACTTTCTGTAGCAAATTTTACCATTTCAAATCCATTGAGTATCCTGAATTCAAATTTTACAGGATCAGCAATTCTGTATTGTACAACAGCTTCGAGATTTACAATATTTTCATCACCTGTAATCATTAATGATTCTTCATCTACAGGTTGATACTCAATCTTTCCACGATAATTTACAGTCCTAAAACCAATTTCAATCTTTTTCAAAGTTCTTACATCCACAATTCTATGTGTTTGAAATGGATATGGCAAATGCCAGTGAATCCCTGGCCCTGTACTTGAAGTATACTTACCAAAAGTAAGTACCAATCCCATTTCAGATGGTCCAACCTGATATACGCTTGTTCCTGCGTAGGCTAAAACCAATAAAATTACAACAGCCCAGATAATCTTTCTAAAAATATGCTTATTTTTTCTGGGCTTTTCTTCTTCAACATCAAAAATTTCAAAGTTTTCTGACATCCTTCCACTCCCCTCGTTATAGGTTTTCCAGAATTTTTCTAACAGTGATTATATCCTCAGCATGTTCCTGATCATCGCCAGGTGTTTCTAAATGCATAGGAATTTTTAAAATTTCCTCAAAAGAGAAAAACGTTTTAAATCCTTCTATACCAATTTCGCCTTTTCCAATAAATTCATGCCTATCCTTTCCAGCTCCTAAAGGAAATTTTGAATCATTTAAATGAATCATTTTTAGTTTATCTAAACCTAAATATTTTTCAATTTCATCTAACAAAGCTCTTACTCCGTCTTTATTTCGAATATCATAATTAGAATCAAAACCGTGGCATGTATCATAAGTCATACCAATTCTGTCTTTAAAAGATGTTCTATTAATAATTTCTCCCAATTGTTCTATCTTCCAACCAATATTTCCGCCTTTTTTTGCAACATTTTCTAAAAGTATATAAATATCAAGATCCTTTACTTCATTGAAAATTATATCTAAAGCCTTTGCAATTCTATCATAACCATATTCATCACCTTTACCAAGATGAGAACCAGGATGAACATTAAAATATTTAATTCCTAATTTTGCTGTAACCTTTATTTCTTCAATCATAAGATTAATAGATTTTTGCCAATTTTCATCCTTATGAGAAGCAAGATTGATTAAATATCCAGAATGAACCAAAACATCTTCAAATGCTATGTTATTTTTAATCATTTCATATTTAAATTTTTCAACATCTTTTTCATCAGGTTGTTTAACCTTCCATGTTCTTGGACTGTGTGAAAAAATTTGAAATGTATTTCCGCCAATATTTATTGTATCTTCTGGTACTTTTCTAAACCCTTTTGAAGTACTCATATGAGCTCCAATTTTAACCATTAATTATACCTTCTTTCAATAACCATTTTGCAAATTTAATATCAAATTCAGTTGTTATTTTTATGTTATATTCCTCACCAGGAATTATTCTTACAGTATTTCCAGCTTTGTGGAATATACTTGCATCATCAGTAAAAGCCTTTAATTCATTCTCAAAATTTGTATATGCCTTATATAATTTCTTAAAATCAAAAGTTTGAGGTGTTTGATGAATATATATTTCATTTCTATCGAGAATTTTTTCCACATTATTGTCTAACACATATGAAACAGAGTTTTTTTCAGGTAATCCCAAAACAGCAGAACCACATTTTTCAGCGATTCTAATACTTTCATTTATTTTTTCTGTACTTACAAATGGTCTTGCTGCATCATGTATAGAGACGATTTTAGCATCATATTCAAATTCATTGTATATAAACTTTAAAGCATTAAAAACAGATTCCTGCCTTGACTCGCCACCATTAATTATACTATAAATTTTGTTAATTTCATAACATTCTTTTTTTGTTTCTTCAAGAAAATCTTTATTTGCGACAACGATAATTTTGTCTATTAATTCTGAATATTCATATTTTTCTAATGCAATTCTTAACAAACTTTTACCTAAAATCTGGTAAAATTGTTTAGGAAAGGTTAAATTTGTTCGAGAACCTTTTCCTGCAGCGACAATAATGCCGATATTCATAAAATCACCTCTTATCGAATCAATTTTATCCACTTTATTATATAATTATACTATAATATTATTAATATACAATATCAGTAGAATTTTGAATCAAAAAATTTTGAAAGGGGAGAGAAAATATGTATATAGTTGGAGTGGATTTAGGGGGAACAGAAATAAAAACAGGACTTGTTTCAAAAGATAAAGGAATAATAAAAAAAGTTGCATTACCAACAGAAGCACATCTTGGACAGGAAAAGGTTGTTGAAAATATAGTTGAAACAATAAAAATGGTAAGTGAAGGTGTAGAAAATAAAATAGAGGCAATAGGAATTGGTTCACCAGGTTCAATTGATAGGGATCACGGAATAGTTAGATATTCACCAAATCTTCCGTTCAACAATTTTGAACTTGCACATCATATTTCTGAGAAAGTGAAAGTTCCAACATTCGTGGAAAATGATGCAAATGCATTTACTCTTGGTGAATGGTATTTTGGTTCTGCTCAGGGGATGAAACATTTTGTAGCATTAACTCTTGGTACAGGTATTGGTGGCGGTGTAGTTTCTCATGGAATATTAATAACAGGAAGAGATGGTATAGGAGCAGAATTGGGACATGTAATAGTTGATCCAGATGGACCATTATGTGGTTGTGGTTCAAGAGGATGTATAGAAGCAATAGCTTCAGCGAGAAATACTGCAAGATGGGCAAAAGAATTCTCTGTAAAAATACCTGAAAACAAAGTAGTTGAACTTGCCGGTGGAATAGATAAAATAGAATCAAAACATGTTTTTGAAGCATTAAAAAGTGGAGATTACGTAGCAAAATTGGTAGTTGAAAAAGTAACAGATGCTTTGGCAAGAGCAATTGCAAATTATGTTCACATATTCAATCCAGAATTAATAGTAATAGGTGGTGGAATGAGCAAAGCAGGAAATGCATTAATAAAACCAATAGAAGAAAAAATAAGTCTATATATAATGCCATCATTTAGAGGAACATTTAAAATATTACCTTCAGCATTAGTTGAAGATGCGGGGATTCTTGGTGCATCTGCAGCTGCAATGTATCATACAAGATAGAAAGGAGTAAAAAATGGATTATATAAAAAGGATTTTCAGATTTAAAGATGTAACACAAAAGATTTTTACATTCAATATTGTAGTATTTGTCTTAATGTTTGTATTTGGAGGAGGATTTGGCGCGTTTTCAAATTCATACACTTTAATAGTTGCTGGAGCACAATATGGAAAATTAATAACCATATATCATCAATACTTTAGATTTATAACAGCTTTATTTGTTCATGGTGGAATATTACATATATCCTTCAACCTATACGCATTATATTATCTTGGAAATATAGTAGAAAGAGTATATGGTCCATATAAGTTTCTAACAATATATCTTGCATCAGGAATAGGTGGAGGAATACTTACACAAATATTTATTCCAAATTCATTTTCTGTAGGTGCAAGTGGAGCGATTTTTGGTTTAATTGGGTTATTATTTGGCGCAGGATTTAGAGATGATACACCACCAATGCTTAAACCAATGACAGGAACAGCATTATTACCGGTAATTTTAATAAACCTTTTTCTTGGATTTACATCATCTGGAATAAACAATTTTGCGCATATTGGAGGATTGCTTGTAGGATTTACATTTGGTTGGTTAACATCGGTAAGAGATACATATACATCATATAAAATATGGAAAATAGCAGGGTATATAAGTCTTGCATTAATATTAATATCATTTGCATGGCTTATATTCTTTGATATACAATTAATATTGGGGTGATAAAAAATGGAAAAATTATATTTTAAAGTTTCAAGAGATCCAATATATTCAGAAATATTCTTATATCCACTTGAAATTGTAATAGCTGATACACCTTTAGTACAGAGATTAAGATATTTAAGTCAATTAGCAGGAGCTGAATATGTATATCCAAGCGCAACACATACAAGATTTTCTCACTCGTTAGGAGTAATGCATATAGCAGGATTATATGCAAATAAATTATTTGAAGATAATCACCAGAAAATAAGAATAATAAGACTTGCAGGTCTTGTACATGACCTTGGTCACGGACCATACAGTCATCAATTTGATGACGTAATTTACAAAAGAATGGGATTAGATGATGGTCATGATGAATACAGAAAAAAGATATTAAACACAAAATTAATAGAGCAGGCATATAATGTATATAAAAAGCTCAACGATTCAAGAACCAAAAAAGATTTTCTAAAAGACTTATCTTTAACTGTAAAAAGAGAAATTTTAGATAATGAAAAAGAAATAAAAGAAGCATTAAAAGAAGTAATGAATATGATAAACGAATTATTTGAAGCAGAAAATACAGGTGGAAGTCCAGAATTTAACATTGTTCAGGGACCTTTAGGAGCAGATAGACTGGATTTTGTTTTAAGAGATTCATATTATGCAGGAACAAGAGATTTTGGAACTGGAGACCTTGACAGAATAATAAGAAATGCATCAATAAAAACTTCAAATGGAAAAGAAAAATTGTGTTATAACATAAAAATAATAGACAACATCTACACAGTTCTTTTTGCAAGGTTTATGATGTACAAAAATGTATATTTCCATAAAACCTCAAGAGCAGCAGATCAAATGATACAGGAAATATTACGATTAGCTGATGATATACTTGATATAAAATCAAGAGTAGAAGACCTTGATAAATTTGTATCGCTCACAGACCAGAGGATAATAAATGAAATAGAAATGGTATATGAAGAATTATACGAAAAGAAAAACAATGAATTGTTCAGCATAAGCCCTGAATTAATGCAAAAATCAGATAAAGTTGCCAAAGCATATGAACTGGTAAAAAGATTAAAATCAAGGGATTTATGGAAGTTATTAATAGAAATTCCATTTTCAACAACAGGATTAGATCCTTCAGTAATAAGCGTAAGCGTTGCAGAAAATGTGCTAAAACAATTAAAAACCAATATAGAAAAAACAATAAAAACAGATATTCCAAAAGAAGACAAACAGGAATTATCGTATATACTCGATAACTTTGAAAATCTATTTATAATCGATACGCCATATAAATTATCATTAATGCATCCAAAAGAATTCCTTTCAAGCGATGTATCAATTCTTGATTATAACGGTGATATACTTAGATTTGATGAAGTATTCGAAAGATATCCTGCATACAAGTTTATGGAAAGCAATTTAATACAGATATCGAGAATATATTTAACAGAAGATAAAAGGGAAATATTAAGAAAATATGATTTAGTACCAAAAATTGGAGGTATTAACCTAACCACAAGGTGGTGAGATTAAGTTATAAAGTAAGGGGGATGCAAATGGGATATTATGATCAACTATTTAAGGAGATATTTTCCGATAAAGAGATGTTAGTTGAATTTATAAACCTATTTGTAAAAAAGCTAAAAAATTACGACATACAACCTGAAAACATAACAATAGAAAAAACAAAATTCACAGATTTAAAGTATGGAGATAGAGAAAGCGATTTATTATTTAAAATAAAATATGAAGAAAATGAATTATTTCTATATTTAATAATAGAACATCAATCAAGTGTAGATTATTTAATGCAATTTAGAATACTTGAATATATGGTAAGAATATGGAAAAAATATATAAACGAAAATAAAGAACAATCTAAAAGGAAAAGTTTCAAGTTACCGCCAATAATACCAGTAGTATTCTATAACGGAAAAAGACGATGGACAGCAGAAAATTGGTTTATGAGAAAAATAATTAACTGGGAAGAATTTAGCGTATATGTACCACAATTTAAATATGAAATAATAGATTTAAGTCAAATAGAAGAAAAAGACTTATTAAAAGCAAAAAATGCATTAAGTTTATTATTAGCTGTAGAAAAATTGGATAAAGAGGAAATATCAAAATCCTTAAAAGAAATAAAAGAAGTACTTGAAAAACTACCAGAAAATGAAAAAGAAAAGTTTGGTGAATACATAAACGGAATAATAAAAGTATTGGTAAAACGAGAAAAGATAATAGACACGGATATAGAATTTGAGGAAATTAAGGAGGTGAATTATATGTTTGAAAATTTTGTAAGAACTGTTGAGGAAGCAATAAAAGAAAGTAAAGAAAAAGCTAAAATAGAAGGTTTAGAAGAAGGTAGAAAAGAGGGATTACAGCAAGGATTACAACAAGGATTACAACAAGGATTGCAGCGTGGAAAAGAAGAAGAAAGAAGAGAAATAGCTAAAAAATTATTATTGAAAAAATTCGGTAATAAAACGGAACCAATATTACCAAAAATCGAAAAATCAGATTCTAAAACAATAGAAAATATAATAGAAAATATATTCGAGCTTGATCTAAAGGATATAGAAAAAATTATCCAGAAAAAGCTTAATTAAAAGAGATGTAAAAGGAGGATTTCGATGAAAGAATTTAAATATGATGCAGAAAAAGCAAAAAAAATAAATGAAAAAATAAATGCAGTGTTAGAGTTTACAGAAATAGAAGGCAACAAAGAAGGAAAATATCACAACACACCGTTTATGGTAAAAGACAATATACAAGTATTAGGAACAAAAATGACCTCAGCATCAAAAATACTTGAAAACTATAATTCAACATATACCGCAACAGCAATACAAAAACTCTTAAATGAAGGTTTCAAAATCGTTGGAAAAACAAATCTCGATGAATTTGCAATGGGGGGTTCAAATGAAAATTCAGCATTTGGACCTGTAAAAAATCCATGGGATCTTGAAAGAATTCCTGGAGGTTCAAGTGGAGGTTCTGCAGCAGTTGTTGCTGCGGGAATAGTACCATTTGCAATAGGATCAGACACAGGAGGTTCAGTAAGACAACCAGCATCATTCTGTGGAATTGTTGGATATAAACCAACCTATGGTGCAATATCAAGATATGGCCTTTCAGCATTTGCTTCATCTCTTGATCAAATTGGAGTACTTGCAACAAACGTAAAAGATGCAGCAACAGTAGTAGAAGTAATGTCAGGAAAAGATGAAAAAGATTCAACAACACTGGATATAAATTGGGATTTAACCTCAGAAATAGAAAAAGAACCTGAAAAAATAAAAATAGCAATACCAAAAGAAGTATTTGAAGTTGAAGGAATAGACCCAAAAGTACTTGAAAAATTCAAAGAAAACATAGAAAGATTAAAAGAAAATGGTATCGAAATAGAAGAAGTGGAAATTCCACATTTAAAATACACCGTTTCAATATATTACATAATAGCACCATCAGAAGCAAGTTCAAACCTTTCAAGATATGATGGAATGAGATTTGCATTAAGAGAAGAAAAAGAATCATTAAAAGACACATACATGGAAACAAGGGATAAAGGTTTTGGAATAGAAGTAAAAAGACGTATATTCATGGGTGCATTTACATTAAGCTCAGCATATTATGATGCATACTTCTCAAAAGCAGCAAAAATAAGAAAACTATTAAACGATGACTTTGAAAAAGTATTTGAAAAATACGATGCAGTATTAACCCCAACAACAACGATGCTACCACCAAAAATTGGAGAATTAAAATCCCCACTTGAATACTATTTAATGGATTTATTTACAATATCAGCAAACATGATAGGAGCACCTGCAATTAGCATTCCTTCAGGATTAATAGACAATTTACCATTTGGAATACATCTAATATCAAAACCATTAGAAGATGCCAAAATGCTAAAAATAGCAAATAAATTTGAAAAAATATTCGGCAGGCTTGAATTACCGGAGGTGCAATTATGAGCAAATACAAAACCACAATAGGACTTGAAATACACGTACAATTACTAACAAAAACAAAAGCATTCTGTTCATGTTCCGCCAATGCATTTGAAAGCGAACCAAACACAAACATATGTCCAGTATGTACAGGACAACCAGGTGCTCTTCCTGTATTTAACGAAGAAGCATTAAAATTAGGAATAAAAGCAGCAATAGCATTAAATGCAAAAATAAATGAATACTCAAGATTTGACAGAAAAAATTATTTCTATCCAGACCTTCCTAAAGGTTATCAGATTACACAATATTTCTATCCATTGGCAAACGATGGATACATAGAAATAGAAGGCAAAAAAATCAGAATAGAAAGAATGCATCTTGAAGAAGATTCAGGAAAAATGTTCCATGAAGGTGAAAAACTTGAATCAGCATCATACAGTCTCGTTGATTACAACAGAAGCGGAATTCCTCTTATAGAAATAGTAACAAAACCAGATATAGAATCTCCAAAAGAAGCAAGACTATTCATGGAAAAACTCAGAAATATATTGAGATATGCAGAAATCTCAACAGGAGACATGGAAAAAGGTGCTTTAAGATGTGACGCAAACATATCAATAACAAATACAGAAACAGGATTCCAGAGTAATCGTGTTGAAGTAAAAAATATCAACTCATTTAAATTTGTTGAAAAAGCGCTTGAATATGAAAGAGAAAGAATAATTCAGCATTTAGAAGAAGGAAAAAACGTACCAATGGAAACCAGAGGTTGGAACTTTGCAACACGTTCCACATTCTCAATGAGATCAAAAGAAGAAGAAGCAGATTACAGATACTTTCCTGAACCGGATATTCCACCTGTAATAGTTACAGAAAAAGATATCGAAGAAGTTAAAAAAACAATGCCAGAAATGATAGACGAAAAGAAAGAAAGATTTATAAAAGAATATACAATAAAAGAATACGATGCAGAAATTCTCGCATCAGACAAAGAACTTGCAGATTACTTTGAAAAATGTGCTAAACTCGTTAAAAATCCACAATTTGTAAGTAATTTCATAATCACAGACCTTCTAAGAGAAATGAACAAAAACAACATAGAATTAAAAGACATAAAAGTATCGCCAGAACACTTCAAAGAATTAGAAGAATTAATAGATAGCGGAAAAATATCAACCAAAATAGCAAAAGAAATATTCATAGACGTATTTGAAACAGGAAAATCACCAGCAGATATAGTAAAAGAAAAGGGACTTGAACAAATAGATGATGACGAAACATTAAAAGAAATAATCAAAAAAATCATCGAAAACAACCCAAAACAGGTTCAACAATACAAAAATGGAAAAACAAAATTATTAGGTTTCTTCGTTGGACAATTAATGAAAGAAACAAAAGGAAAAGCAAACCCACAAAAAGCAAATAAACTTGTAAAAGAAATGTTGGAAGAATAACTTTTAATCATCACCACAGCAAATGCTGTGGTGATTTTATTTTGGTAGTATAATAAAAAGTGTGTAAATAAAAAAATAGAAAAATAAAAAGAATGAATATGTGAAAAAAGGAAGCCCAGGAGTGTGGTGAAAGAGAAAGGGGATTTTGAAAAAAAGGTTACATGGGGGGATAGTAATGCCGAGAAAAAGAAAAGAGGAAAATGAACAGATTCTTGGTAATGTAGATAGGAATTTCATAAAACAATATATAAAAGAAAATGGA
>NZ_LBFA01000024.1:0-148093 GCF_013363265.1 Marinitoga sp. 1138 | reverse complement strand
AAGAAAAAGCTAAAATAGAAGGTTTAGAAGAAGGTAGAAGAGAAGGTTTGGAAGAAGGTAGAAAAGAAGGTAGAAAAGAAGGTAGAAAAGAAGGTAGAAAAGAAGGTAAAGAAGAGAGTAGAAGAGAGATAGCTAAAAAATTATTATTGAAAAAATTTGGAAATAAAATCGAATCTATAATCTATAAATTGGATTACGCCGATAATGATGTTATTGAAAAAATTATTGATAACATTTTTGATATTGAATTTCAGGATATAGAAAAAATTCTAAAAAAAATAGAAAATTAATTATTAGTAAGGAGGAAAAGCACATTGAATGATATAAGAGAAAGGATTATTGAATCACTAAAAGGGGAAATTGATAAAATTAAAAATATTCAGGAATTTCAGGTTCTAAAATCAAAATATGTCGGTAAAAAAGGCGAAATCTCAAAATTAATGAAAGAAATTGGAAAAATCGAACCTGAAAAGAGAAAGGAATTTGGTGCCTTTGTAAATAACTTAAAAAAAGAGGCAGAAGCAATACTTGAGGAAGGTCTGGAAAAGGTTAAACAACACTTAAAGGAAATGGAAGAAAAGAAAAGTTGGGTTGATATAACCTTACCAGGTGCTAAAAGAAAAATTGGGTATGAACATATATTAAAACAAACAATAAGAGATGTATATGAAATATTTTCAAGTATGGGATATAAAATTGTTGAAGGTCCAGAAATTGAAACAACATGGCATAACTTTGATGCATTAAATACGCCAGAATGGCATCCAGCAAGAGATATGCAGGATACATTTTATATAGAAGGAAAGGATAATATAATCCTGAGAACACACACATCACCTGTTCAGGTTCGTACTATGTTAAACACCGAACCTCCATTGGCTATTATCTCACCTGGAAGAGTTTATAGAAAAGATGAACCAGATGCCACACATTCACCTGCTTTTAATCAATTTGAAGGTTTATATATAGATAAAAATGTAACTGTTGGTCATTTAAAAGCAACTCTTGAACAATTTTTAACTATGTATTTTGGCGGTTCAAGAAAGGTATTATTAAGACCAAGTTATTTCCCATTTGTTGAACCGGGTTATGAAGTTGATGTTGATTGTATGTTCTGTGGCGGAAAAGGTTGTAATGTATGTAAAGGGACTGGTTGGATAGAAATACTCGGTGCAGGTCTTGTTCATCCAAATGTGTTGAAAAATGTTGGATACGATCCAGAAAAATGGCAGGGATTTGCTTTTGGAACAGGAATAGAAAGAATAGCTATGTTAAAATATGGAATTTCAGATATGAGAGAATTTTATAGGAACGATATGAGATTTTTAGGGCTTTAAAGGAGGAATTCTGGTGAATATATCAAGAAATTGGATCTCAGATTATATAGATTTAAAGGTTGATACTGGAACACTTATTGATAAAATAAAAAAACATTCAACTAATGTGGAAGGTGTGGAATATTCCGGCAGAAATCTAAAAGGTGTAATTGTAGGCCGTGTTGAAGAAATAACGGATCATCCTGATGCAGATAGAATCATAATATGTAAAATCAATGTCGGAGATAAATATTTACAAATCTTAACTGCTGATAAATCGGTAAAGGTTAATGACCTTGTGCCAGTTGCAGTTGATGGCGCTGTATTACATGGAAACTTTAAAATAAAGGCTAGAAAAATGAGAGGAATTCTTTCAGAAGGAATGCTATGTTCTCTTGAAGAGCTTGGACTTGAAGAAAAATCAGAATTTGTCTATAGAATTCCTGAGGAAGTTGCACCGGGAACAGATTTTATTGAATATTTAAAATTAAAAGATGATATAATTGATATAGAGATATTCCCAAACAGGCCTGATCTCTTATCCTATTTAGGTGTAGCAAGGGAATTTATAGCTATAGATGCAGCAGAAAATTTAAAATTACCTTTAATTGAAAAAATTGAAAAAGGTAACGGATTTCCTGTTAAAATCGAATATGAAGGTTGTAAAAGATATGCAGCTTTAGTTATAGAAGATGTTGAAGTAAAACCTTCACCTTCATGGCTTGTAAAGAGACTAGCTACTGCTGGAATAAGAAGTATAAATAATATTGTAGATATCACAAATTATGTATTGCTCGAAACTGGACATCCTGTTCATGCTTTTGATCTTGATCTAATTGGAAACGAAATTGTTGTAAAAAAAGCTGTTGCAGGTGAAAAAGTATTATTATTAGACGGAAATGAATACGAATTAAACGGAACAGAAACCTTAATTACAGATGGCAATAAATTCCTTGCACTTGGTGGAATTATGGGTGGAGAAGAATCAGGCATAAACGAAAATACAAAAAGAGTATTATTGGAAGTAGCTTATTTTGATCCTGTAAATATCAGAAAAAGCGCAAGATATCATAAAATCTCAACAGATTCATCATATAGATTTGAAAGAGGCGTTGACCCAAATGATACAGAATTTGTAATGGGACGTTTAGCCTACTTAATTAAAGAACTGGCAAATGGAAAAATCAGTGGTCCTATGACAGATGCATATCCAGAATATATAGAACCAAAGAAAATCTTTGTAAGATCTTCTTATGTTTCAAACAGATTGGGAATTGAAATTTCAGAAAATGATATAGAAAACTCTTTATCAAAACTCGATTTTACATTTGAAAAGAAAGAAAACGGATATGAAGTTACTGTTCCTACAAGAAGACCTGATATTTTTGAAGAAATAGATCTTGTAGAAGAAATTGGAAGAATTTATGGTTATCATAATATACCTTCTGTATTGCCTTCCCATAACCTTGTAGGAGGTATTTCAAAATACATTAAATTCAGGGAAAAACTTTCTGAGTTAATGAGATTAAATGGTTATAACGAAGCTTTCACTTTTGCTTTTATGGACAATTCAAGAATGTGGTTAAAAAAAGGAGAAGTATTCCTTGAAAATCCTATTTCATCAGAATTAGGTACAATGAGACCTTTACTTGTATACGGAATTCTTGAATCTGCATCATATAACTTTAGAAATCAGAGTAGAAATATTAAATTATTTGAAATTGGAAAAACATTTTTAAATGACGAAAAATCAGAAACCTCTGTAAAAGAAATAGAAAAACTGGCCTTTGTCGCTGTTGGTGAAGAAAATCCATATGACTACACAGATAAAAGAAATGTTTCATTCTATACATTTAAAGGCGCTTTAGATAATTTATTCGATTATTTAAATATTGATGTAGAATATAAAAGAGAAAATATTGAAGGATTATCCTTTGCGCAAAGCGCAAAAATTTATTCTGGTAAAGAAGAAATTGGTTTCTTTGGAAAAATAGAAAATGAAATTGCTGAAAATGTGTATAGCATAAATCAACCTGTATTCATAGCAGAAATAGATATTGAAAAATTATTTGAGTTATATTCTGGAACAAGAAAGTATTCTGTTGTAAATGCTGAATATCCTTCGATGAGAAGAGATTACTCATTACTGGTTGATGATAAAATAACCTTCTATGAAATAAAAGACGCTATTTTAAAAGCAGGAAAAAAACTTGTAGAAGAAATAAAGGTTTTTGACGTATATAAAGGAAAAAATATAGAAGAAGGCAAAACAAGCATCACAATAACTGTTACATATAGAGCTAAAGATAGAACCTTAACAGACGATGAAATAAATAGAATAGCAGAAAAAACTATAAATTTATTTGAAAAAATGGGAATATCTATAAGACATTAATATCCGATGCATTTTAGACGATATATAGTATGACCGGGATTCGAACCGAACCGTTACTGGAGGTGTAATTATGGATATAAACAGATTAGGCGGAGCTTATCAGCAATATGTAAAAAATGAATCATTAAAAAATGAAAAGGTTGGGAAAAACCATAATTCAAATAGAATAATTAATCAGGATACAGCTCCTGTAAAGTTGTCAGTTGACGGTTCTTCTAAAAAATATATAGAAATGGCCAAAAATGAAATCCCTGATATCAGGGAGAACCTCGTGGAGGAGATGAAAGAGGCCATAGACCAAGGACTATACAAAATAGATGCTGACAAGATTGCAGAAAAACTTCTTGGAGGTTTCTAAAATGCATCAGGATATTGATATAAAGAAAATAATCCACGAGGAGTTGTCTATCCTCGTGGATATTTTTTATTATATGGAAAGTTTAAAGGACAAAATTTTAAAAAGCGAAAAGATTGAAAAATTAAACAGGGATATTTCCCAAATTAGCAAATTGGCTCTCCAGCTTTCAAAAGTTGAAAAGGAGAGGATTTTATTATTTGACAATTTTGCTAAAGAAAAAGGTATTAAAGACTCTTTAGATGATTTTATTGAATATTTTAAAGAAGATAAAGAAATGACAGACATACTTTTAGATCTAAAAGATAAATTAGTTGATGTTTCAACGATTTCTGAAGTATTAAAGGAATTATTAAAGGCAAGAATGGAATACAACGATATATTAATAAAGCTATTTATGGAACCTGCAAAACCTGCTCCTACATATAACAAAAACGGAATATATAAAAATGTGGGGCAGTCCAATAAAATTAACTGGCAGGGTTGAGGTGATTTAAATGTCATTATTCGGAACGCTTCACACAGGAATGTCTGGGATATTTACAAACAAAACAGCTATGAATGCAATATCTCAAAATATTGCAAATGCCAATAATCCAGAATACTCCAGAAGAGAAATAAATATTACCACCAATGTTACAGTAACCCAGGGTGGTCTTGAACTTGGAACCGGTTCAAAGATTGAATCCATAAAAAGGGTAAGAGATAAATTTCTTGATGTTCAATATAGAAAATATAACAGTGAATATGGATATTGGAAAACAATGAATTCCAATTTAAATTATGTGCAATCACTTTATAACGAACCATCAGAAGACGGAATAAGAAAGTCTTTTGATGAATTCTGGGGTTCTATCCATAAAATTTTATCTGAACCAACAGTTCCTGAAAATAAAAGGGAATTAATATACAAGGCTCAAAATTTAGCTAAAAATTTAAAGAGTCTATATGTTGATATTGAAGGAGTAAAAGATAACCTGAATTCTGATATAGAATCAATGGTAAAGGATATAAATTCAAAATTAGCAGAAATTTCCGGATTAAACAAACAGATTAAAGAATTAACTTCTGTTGGTATGACTGCCAATGATTTAATGGACAAAAGAGATGCCATATTAGATGATCTCTCTGAAAAATTTGGATTTACCGTAAAAGAAAAAAATGACGGTCAAATTAGCATAATGCTCAAAAATTATGAAATACTAAATGGTGAATATTACACAAAAATGAGCGTAAAAAATATTGACGGAAAAAACTATGTATATATTAATAGTGGACTATTGGAAATAAAAGATGGGGCATTAGGAGCCACCTTCGAATTAAGAGATAATGTTTTAAACGATCAATTAAGTAGATTAGATGAATTGGCTGCAACATTTTATGACACGTTAAATTTAATTCACGAAGAAGGATACGATTTAACAGGAACAATTAGAGGAATGAACTTCTTTAATGAAATACCAGAAGGTAATCTTGCCACAGATAAATTAAGAAGAATTGCTGGAAATATAATGTTAAGTGGACAACCTAAAAACTATATAGATAGCTATTTAAAATTTAATCAAAATACAATAGATGACATAAAAGTTAATTTTGATCTTGGTTCTGCAGAGTTAATAAGTGTGGAAGATGGCTTTGAAGATACTTCTGATTATGTAGCAACAATAAATTCTGGAAACTCTCTTGATACATTAAATACCGGTTCAAAATTCAGAGCCAATTTTAATTATAAATACAGCGCTCAAAATGGAGGATTGCTTACCTTTGCAAATGAAGGTGGTTCAGCTTTTAGTGATCGTCTAATAATAGACTTTAATAGAAATCTCTTTAAACAATTGGGAATTCCAAGTAAGGATATAAACGCCTTAAAATGGACAAAAATTCCTCCTCAGGAAATGCAGGGAATTATGACATTTAAAGGTCCGGGAAATTATACAGAAACCTTAAATCTTGATGGAGTTACATCTTTAAATGATATAGCAAATAGAATTAACACAGATGCTGATGGTGACGGAACAAAAGACGGAGGATTAAAACTTGTAAGAGCTTTTGTAAGAAATGGAGAATTATATGTAGTACCTACAAGCTCTGCATATTCAGATATGAATAACGTTGTAATAGACGATCCAAATGGAATGTTACATGAAATGAATTCATCAAATGTAAATTTATCTGTTTTAGACACTTCGGAAAACTCATTAAAAAATGCTCTTGGATTATATGCATATAAAACAAAAAGCATTGATTTATCAAAATATTCAAATTCAGATACTGTTAGTTTTACAATAAATTATAAAGACTCCACCCCTTCTTATTCTGGAAGTATTACAAAAGGGGCATTAAATGGTTCAACAATTGGTACAAATAATGAATTTCAAATTGTGCAAAATGGAGATGAATTTGAAATATTACCTGGCGCTGATGGTTCGACTTTCAGCTGGGCAAATGTAGATAGCATACAAATAAATATTGGAACAGATACAATAAAAATAGAAAACTTTTATTATGATGAAGACTCTGCTGCAAGAAAAATCGTTTCACAGGGTTGGGCAGCAAATACAACTGCCGCTAAATTAACCTTAAAATCAGATGATGACCTTAAATGGAGAATGGACTTCCTTGATTTTGGCGCATTTATGTCCATTCAGGGGAAAAAGGTCCAAATTGATTTTCATAGAGATACTCTTGATTCATTGGTTAATAAAATCAACGAAACAAATACCGGACTTATCGCTTTTTACACTCCAGGAGGAAGACTTGCGCTTAAAGCAGATAAAACTTTAAATTATGATTTAAAAAATGTAGAAATAAAAGGACCTGAGAGATTGTTTGAATTATTAGGATTATGGAAACACGATGATCCATCACAACCATATTCGGAACATTTTTCATTAATTGATAAAACTATGGATATATCAGATTTAGCAGAAAGATTAAAATATACATCTAAATTTATTTTATCAGATGATACCAGCGTTGCAAAAAATCTAAGTGTAAAGGATTATCTACTTAATAACCCGGATATGCTTGCAATGGACCTTGGAAAAATGGTGGATACAGATTATGACGGAGATATTGACAGCATTATACCTTCCGGGGAACATTCATCGACATTATGGGAAGATGGTTATTTGCTTAAATCTACAAAATTATTATCAGATGGACGCCATGATTTTGAAGATTATCTTTCAGATATAATTACTGATGTTGGTATTTCAGGAGAAAAAGCAAAAAGAATGGAAATAAATAGTGATAGTTTAAAAACGGAATTTTATAATCAAAGAGAAAGCGTAAAGGGCGTGTCGCTTGATGAAGAAATGACAAATCTTATAAAATATCAACAGGCATTTAATGCCGCTGCCAAAGTTATCAATGTTGTGGACAATATGTTAGACAGAATTATCAACGGGCTTATGCGATAGAAAAGAGGTGAGTTAATATGAGAATAACTCAATCAATGATAGCTAACAGAGCTTTAAACGATATAAGGAATTCTATGCTTAAAAGAGAAGAATTAAGTGAGCAGCTTTCCACTGGAAAAAGGGTAAGAAAACCTTCTGATGATCCTGTGGCAGCTGGAAAAAGCAGTTATCTTATGGGAAGAAACAGAGTATTAAATGAATACATAGACAATATAAAAAATACACGTTCAGTACTTGTCTATTATGACACTGCTTTACAGGAAATGCAGGATGTCAATCATAGAATAAAAGAATTAACTGTAAAAGCTGCAAATGATACTCAAACACTGGAAGATAGGCAGCATATAGCTGAAGAATTAAAGCAATTAAAGGATCATTTATATAAAATCGCAAATACACAAATTAATGGAAAATATATCTTTGGTGGAGCTAAAACAGATTTACCTCCAGTAAGAAAAGATAACAATAAAATTATTATAAATACTCCACGAGAAGCAAATGTTCGTGCAAAACTTCCATTAGAACATGTGGAAATAGAATACGGAGTCACCGTTTATGATGTTTTTAGAACAGATTCAGGCGAAACGGTATTTGGAATTTTAGACAGATTAATTGACTCTGTTGAAAATGCCGATAAAAATAGCGATGAAAATATAGAAAGAGATCTTGGATCTCTTGATGAAATATTAAACAAAGTAAATGCAAACCTTGCAAGAGTTGGTAGTACCGATAACATGCTCGAATCAATGGAAAAAAGGTTTGAAAGAGTTGTTGATAACAATACAGATATAATAAATGAACTTATTGGAACAGATATGACAAAAGCATTTAGTGATTTTACTTTAGAACAAAATATATTACAGGCAGCATTAAAAACTACAGCACAAATACTTCCACAATCCCTTGTGGATTTCATTAGATAAGGGGGAAAGACAAAGTGGCATTAAAAATGTATAAAACACGTATAGGAGAAATTGAAGTAGATGATAGCGAAGTAATAGTTTTTGATAAAGGTATTCCTGGATTTGAAAATTTAAAAAAATTCGTTATATTAACTGCAGAGGATACTTATCCAATAATGTGGCTATTATCACTGGAAGATGAACTTGTTGCATTTCCTATTATAGATCCAAAATTAATAAAGGTTGATTATGTTGCAAAGATTCCTGAAAATGTTGTAAAAACACTTGGAATAGACTCACCAGAAGATGCTGCATTATTTGCCATTATGACTATACCTCAGGAAAATCCTGAAAATGCAACTGTAAATTTAAAAGCTCCTCTGGTAATATCCAAAAAAACAAATAAAGGTTTACAGTATATATTAGACGATGAAAATCTTTCAGTAAAACATAGCGTTAATGATGAGATATTATTAAGCCAGAAAATGCTTGAAAGGCAGATAAAAGAAGTTTCAAAATTCACTGAAAAAAAGAAAAAATACAATACAAGATTTGGAGAATTGGAAATTGCAGATGAAGATGTAATTACATTTGAATTTGGAATTCCCGGATTTGAAAACCTCAAAAAGTTTTATATACACTTTTCAAAAGATACATTCCCTATACAATGGCTTTTATCACTTGAAGATGAAGCTATTTCATTCCCTGTAATTGATCCGGTACTTGTACGTGTGGATTACACATTTGATTTACCAAAAGACATGGTTGAATATCTCGAGATTTCCAAACCAGAAGATGCTCAGATATTTGCAATTATGACCATTCCTCAGGGCGATCCAGACAATATAACAGTCAATTTAAAAGCTCCTCTTATTATCTCAAAAATAAATAAAAAAGGTGTCCAGTTAATTTTAGACAATGATGAATATCATTTAAAACACAATGTAAAAGAAGAAATAGAAAGAAGCGACAAAATACTTAAAAATCAGGCACCTGATAATGAAAGGGGTGCGTGATATGTTAGTCTTATCAAGAAAAATAGATGAAGGTATAACAATAATGATAGACAATAAAATTTTAAAATTAAAGGTATTATCTGTTGAAGGGAATGCAATAAAATTGGGATTTGATGGTCCAAAAGACTTTAAGATCTACCGTGAAGAGGTTTATGATAGCATTATGAAAGAAAATATTTCTGCTACACGTGTAGAGGATATTTCAGGTTTAAAAAATATTTTCGATAAAAGCAAAAAATAAAATGGGGCTATCATAAATGCCCCATTTTTTTATATCCTGAATTTCTTTGTAATAGAATGTAATTGTTCAGCTAATTCACTTAATACCTGACTTTCCTTTGCGACTTCTTCTGCTCCATCACGTTCTTCTTCAATTGCCTGAACTATATGTTTTATCTTTTCTGTTATTTCAGCAATACTCTTACTTACATTTGTAACAGCGCTTGCCATTTCTTCTGTTGATGCACTCTGTTCTTCAGAAGCTGCAGTAATATTTTCTGATAATTGTTTAACCACATCTATCTTTTCTGCAATTTCATGGAACTGTTTATTTGCCACTTCAATAATTTCATTGGTTTTTTCAACCTCTTTCTTAGCCTTTTGAGTGGCTTCATTTGCTGTATTAGCACTTTCCTGAATTTCTTTTAAAATATCTGCTATTTTATCTGTTGCATTTCTACTTTCTTCTGCAAGCTTTCTAATTTCATCAGCAACTACAGCAAAACCTTTTCCTGCTTCTCCAGCCCTTGCAGCCTCTATTGCAGCATTTAATGCCAATAAATTTGTTTGTTCTGTAATGCTACCAATTGTTTCAACAATTTCACCAATATTCTGAGCTTTTCCTGCTAAATCAGAAACTATCTTTGCTACATTAGATGTTTCTTCCGAAACACCTTCCATACTTTTAACAACATCATTCATACTCTTTTGCCCTATATGAGCAAATTCTGTAGTTTCTTCTGCACTCTGACTCATTTCCTGTGTTGATTCAGAAATATTCTGTGAACTTGTTGCTATTTCTTCTATTCCTGAAGATACCTCTTCAACTGCTGAAGAAAGATTTTCTGTATTCTCGCCAATAACCTCTGCCTGAGATGAAATTTCCTGAACATTTGCGCTGTTTTCTTCTGAAACTGCTGCTAAATCAGTTGAAGAAGAATTTAATTTCGTAGAAATATTAATAAGCTCTTTCATTGTATCATTAAGATTTTTAACCATTGAATTTAAACTTCTTCCCAATTCAGCAATCTCATCATTACCTTTTACATCAATTTTAACTGTAAGATCACCTTTAGCAATTTCCGCAAAAGCTCCAACAGCCATTTTTAATGGTTTTAATAAATTTTTAGTAAATACATAACTAACCACTATACTTATAACAATTATTATCACAAGAGTTATAATACTTATTCTAATTAATGCTTTAGCATCTGCTGTACTTTCATCATAATCAATTTCACCAATTAACGCCCAGTTTAATTCTGCATGTTTAAAAGGCATATAAGCACTTATTACCTTTATCCCTCTATAATCTTTAATTATATTCCAGCCTTCTTCACCATTTAAAGCCTTTTGAACAGAAACAGTGTCAACCTTTTGTTTTAATATTGTTCCTTCTTTAAACCTTGAATCACTTCGCATTAATTTATCAGGTCCCACAACATATGTTTCTCCACTTTCTCCCATACCAGCTGATTCATGCAAGACCTTATTTATTTTATTAATTGGCAATTGAACCACAAGATATCCAATTGTGTTTCCCTTACTGTCTTTAATAGAAATACCTGCAAACCCTGCTGGTATCCCATTTGAAGGAGCATAAGATGCAAAATCAACATAGTGCACATTATTATCGTCTTTTTCTTTTAATAATCTCACAAGACTTCCTAAATTTGTATCCTTCCATTTGCCTTCAAGTATATTAGTTGCAAAATCTCTTTCCTTATAATATGTATACGGAATATCCCCATCAGCACTAATTAAGAATAAATCATAAAAACCATATGTATCTATCATATTTTTGACTATTGGTTGCAAAACCTTATGTATTTCATTATATTCCTTTAATTCCTGAGCATGCACCCCTGATAATTCTGTCAATTTGTATTTTTCACCAACAGGATAAGGATTATCATCAATAAAAGCTTTTTGTAATATCTCACTTATCTCGTTATGTTCTTCTCTTAATTCATGAAAAATCTCTTCGAATGAAAATAAATTTTTAATAAACAAATTTCGTTTAGAATTTAATCTCAAAAAATCATCAATTTGTTCAAAATAAAGTTTTAATTCATTTGAAGATTTTTCTGAAACAGCTATTAATTTTTCTGCACTGGAATTTGTCATTGAATTAACAGACGATTTAACTGTAAAAAAAGTCAGAGAAATCAGGGAAAGTATTGTTATCCCCAAAACCATAGTGAGAACTTTGCCAGTTAATTTCATACTCTCTCCCTCCTTTTAATCCTTTCATTAAAAATTATAACATATTTTCATCTTTTTGAAACACTTTAATTTTTAACCCGGAGTTGCAATACGGTAAATAAATAAATAAATAAATAAATAAATAAATAAATATGATAAAAAAATAAAAAATAAGGGCTTAAGCCCTTATTTTTTATTTTACAACCTCTCCACTCTATCAATAAACACATCAATTATATGTTTAAACTCTATAAAATCCTTTTTTGAATTTTCAAGGAATAACATTCCATCATGTGTAATTTTATAAATCTTTTTTGATGGGCCTGGTTCTGAGGTATCCCAATCTGTAACAACAAGTCCCATCTCTTCCAGTTTTGCAAGGGTTCTATATAAATTACCCATTTGCCCTATACCGTTGAGCATAACACCAAATTCAGAGAGTTTATTTGCTATTTCATAGCCATGAGATGGCTTTTCAGCTATTATTAATAATACAAAGGATTCTATCCAGCCTCTTCTAAACCTTCCCTGTCCTCTACCTCTTCCCGGCATTTAATTACCTCCTACTGAAAAAATTAATACAAAATATTAATTAGCAATTTGAAATAACTTTTATTTACCCAATCATAAAAACTTCATTTTTATTATATCATAAAATTTTTTCAGTAATATTAATATTCAAATGTGCTATCGCCTATAAACTCCCTTAAAACTGAGATATTTGGTACATGTTTTATTGCTGGAAGAGGAAGGAAATAATCTAAGAATCTTAGCAATCTTTTTGCTTCTGTATATTCAGGTAAAGTATTGTCTATTTCAAGCAATAATGGTTCTGCATATAATTTTAGTATTGGCAATTCATATATTAAATATGAATTGAACATAATATCTGCTTCTTCCTGATATGGAAAGATATTTGCTTCTTCACCTTTTCTTACTTCTGGCCATAATTGTAAAGTTCTTAATGCTGTTGCGCCTCTAAAATTATAATCTCTAACTATTCTTCTTATTAATCTTGTGTCTGTTGTAGGTATTCTATTCATTTCATCAAGATTCATCTGTATTAAAGCGCTAACATATACCTTGAATTTTTGATCTCTTGGTATGCTTTCTGTGAGTTTTTCATTTAGACCATGAATTCCTTCAATAATAATAGGTTGATTTTTCCCTGCTTTTACTTTCTTTCCTGTCCACTCTCTTTTTCCAGTTACAAAGTTATATCTTGGTAATTCAACTTCTTTACCTTCAATTAAATCCTTAAGATTTCTATTTAATAGATCAAGATCCAGCGCCTCTATTGATTCAAGATCTTTTTTCCCTTCTGGAGTCAAAGGTATTTTTTCATAATCCATATAATAGTCATCAAGAGATATTTGCAATGGTTCTTTACCGTTTACCTTTAATTGTAAAGCTATTCTTTTTGCACTTGTTGTTTTACCAGAAGAGGACGGACCTGCAAGACATATTAATCTTACATGTTTTCTTTTCATAATTTGATCTGCTATATTTGCATATTTTTTTTCATGAAGGGCTTCTGCTATTCTTATTAATTCTCCACTTTTATTTACACCTTTTGCAATTAATGAATTTAATTCTCCAACATTTTGTATATTTAATATATCAAGCCATTTTTTATATTCAATAAAGGTTGCTGAGAGTTTTGGCAAAGGTTTAAATTCCGGAATCTTATCTGGTGATGATTGATTTGGATGCAATAATACAAATCCTTTGTCATATGCAATAACATCAAATAATTCTATATACCCTGTTGAAGGCGGCATGTATTCATAGAAATAATTTATATACTCGCCACATTTATAAACCTTTACTGTTGTTTTTTTTCTGTATTTAAATAAAATAGCCTTATCCTTTTCGTCATTTTCATCAAAATATTTTATGGCATCGAATTTGCTTAATGTTATTTTTTCAAATAACAAATCCTCTTCTATTATCTTTTTCATTTCAGCTTTTAATTTCTCAATATTTTTTTCTGAATTTTTTACTCCTTTTATTTCAAAATACAATCCGCTACCAATAGAATGATGTACAACAAATTTTGATTTTTTAAATTTTCTTTTTAATGCAATATATATAATAAATAATAAAGCCCTTCTATATATCCTCATGCCTTCTGTTGAAGTTACATCAACTGGTTCAGCATATCCGCTTCCATGAACCTTTTTCCATAATTCTTTAATTTCATTGTTGAATTTTACTGCAAGTACAGTATATTTATTTTTCTTTTGCAATTCTTCAGCTATCTTAAAAAACTGCTCTCCTTTTTTTATTTTAAATTCCCCGTTTTTAGTTTTTACTATATAACTCATCTTATCCCTCCCTAATAATGATTTTATTTATATAAATTGAAAAATTTAGCTTAAAAAATAAAAATGAACGAAGACAAAAATTTCCCACAACGGGGATTTATAAAGAATATAGTCAAGAAAACTTCTTAAAAAGATTCATTTATGCTATTAAATATTTGTATATCAAAAACTTTTTTCGAAAATAGAAATAATAATAATCGCTCAAACGGTAGAAAATTCTAATCCTCAAAAATTCTCGTTCCCGCCGGTCGTTGCAGACTCACATCCATGTTCGTCCTTTTGTGTTGTTGATTAAGAAAAATAAAAACTCCCTCAAACAACTTGGTTGCTGATCCTCGAAAATCACTCATTCCCGGCTGTCGCTTAGATTCTGCATCCCTGCAGAAGCTGCGCTCAAAAAAACATCCTGTTTTTTTGACAGCCTCCATTCGTGATTTTCTCGGGCAACCTGCGAGTTTTCGTTCGTTTTTATTTTTCTCAATCATAGTTGTTTCTCTTCGGAATTTTCAAGTTTTCGCTCATATTATTATTTCTATTTTCTTATTTCTTATTATATTTTATTATATAAGTTAAACATAAAAAACACGAGTAAAAAGGTGAATGAAGGCTTGAAATTTCACCGCCTGAATGAACCTTTTTAGGAGTGTTTTTTATAGAACAAGGATCAGAAATTCTTGCTGTTTGAATGAACATTATTTTTCTTTTTTCTACATCACAAACTTTTATAAAAAAAGGTGACATTAATTATACTACAAAATTTCTTCAATGTCAAAACCTAAAACAAAAGAAGTCCGCTTCACCAAAATTAGTGAAGCGGACTTCTTTTGTTTTAACTTATATTCCAAGCAATCTTTCAATTTTTGCTTTGTCAAATCCTACAATTGTCTGATTTCCTATTTCAATTACAGGAACACCCATTTGCCCTGTTTTTCTCACCATTCTTTCAGCTGCCTTTTGATCCTTTTCAACATTATATTCTTTAAAAGGAATACCCAATTGCTTGAAATAATTTTTTGCTTTTCTACACCATGGACATCTGGATGTTGTGTATATTGCTATTTTTACATGTGGCATTATTATACCCCTCCTTTATATACAATTTGTATATATTTACAGATAATTTATGCCATATTTGGGTTAAATCTAAAAGTCTATTTATGTAAAATTTTTATAAAAATAAAAAAAGCTGCTTTAAAGCAGCTTTAGAATTCAAATTTATTCAACATCATATTCTCTTACAGGGATGATTTTATCTAATTTTACTATTTCAATTACTTTTTTCACGTTTTCATTTCTTACATTATGCAATTCCATTGAACCACCTTTTTTCTTGTAGTTCATAAAGAAATATAATATTCTACCCAATCCACTACTATCTATATAGTCAAGTTTTGACATATCAATAAATATTCTTTTTATTCCGTTTTCTGCTAATTCGTTTAGTTCATCCCTTAATTCTTCTGAATTAGTTATATCAATTCTGCCTTGAAGAAATATTGTTGCACTGTTTCCATAAATTTCTTTTTTCATGTTTTTTCCTCCTCTCATTTTCCTTTATACATATTATAACACATTTTTATTATTTTCCAAGAAAAATAATAAAACTTTTTTTGTTTATTGTACCTTTTATACTCCCGTTTTCTACATTTATTTCATCAATTTCATTATTTTTTATTGATATGCCTTTTTTCATTTTCTTTTCTTTTACTTCGCATAACCATACTGGAATTTCAAAGTCTTTATCTTTATCTGATATATTCACAATTACAACAATTTTTTCGTCATTATTCCATATTCCATAAGAAACAAAATCCTTTTCCCATTTTAAAAATTCTATTGAACCATTTCTCAAAACCGGGTGTTTTTTATAAAAATCAATTACTTCTTTAAAAAAATTCAGTTTTTCCTGCGATTCTTTTTCCTTTAATTTATCCCATGGAAATGTTCTTCTATTGTCAGGATCTGTCCAGCCTGGCAATCCTATTTCATCACCATAATATATTCCCGGAGAACCCGGCAATGTAAATAACATTATAATTCCAATTTTAAAGATATCCCAATCTATACCTTTTTCAGCTTCCTCTGGACCTAAGGAATAACTCCTTCCTACTTTTTTAGTAGTTCTTGTTGCCCATCTTGAATGATCGTGATTGCTCAATTGATTCATGGACAAATATTTTGAATTCATTGGCATTTGACTCCATGCCCAACGCAATTGTTCAATAAACCATTCAGAATTTCCCAACAATTCTGGCTTGTAATCATCATTATGTTTTTCCATACCGGTTAAAAAGTAACTTATAGGATCCATAGCTCCAATATAATTCATTATACCATCCCATGATAAATTCTCAATCCATTCTTTAGGAGATTCATAATCTTCAGCAAATATTATGCTTTCAGGATTTTTCCTTTTTACAATTGTTCTGAAATATTTCCAGAAATTTTTATTGACCTGTTTTGTTTTTCCTAAATCTCTTGCAACATCTAATCTCCAACCGTCAGCATTATACGGATATGAAACCCATTTTTCCCCGATTTGAGATATGTATTTCCATAGTAATAATGTTTTGTCGTAATTTAACTTCGGAAGTGATTTATATCCCCACCAGCCTTCATATTCATTATTTTTGTCCCAATAAAAGTATTCGCTTTCTGGCACTTCTTTGTTATTTGCAACGCCAACATCTTCACCATATATTTTATATTCATTTACCCATTTATGATATGAACCACAATGATTAAATACACCATCAAGAATTATTTTTATATTTCTTTTATGAGCTTCTTCAACTAATTTAGCAAACAGTTTATCACTGGCTTCAAGATTTTTTTTAGATGTTGTTCTTATTTTGTATTTTTCTGTTAAATCCTCTGTATCTTCTACTATTACTCCTAAATGGGGATCTATATGTTCATAATCCTGTGTATCGTATTTATGAGGACTTGGAGATACAAATATTGGATTTAAATATATTACTTCTATTCCTAATTCCTTCAAATAGTCCAGTTTATCTATTATTCCCTGTATATCCCCACCATAAAATTCTGTGTGTCCTTTTGTAGGATGTGGATATTCATTCCATTCTTTTTTTCTTATTTTTTCACCATCATATATATATTCGCCATCTACTGGATCATTTGTTTTGTCTCCGTTGTTAAATCTATCCGGGAATATTTGATAGTAAATTGCTCCTATTGACCATTCTGGCACTTCAAAATTTGGAATTATAATAAAATCTTCTACGTGCCTGTGCTCAACTATTCCTCTCGAATCGTATTTTATTGTTCTGTTATCGTTTTCAAAATATATTTCAAAATGATAGCGTATAATCCTTTCTGTTAATTTAAACTTTGTACTGAAATATTTAAAGTATTCATCTTCTTTTTCAAGGTGCATTACTGTATGTTTGTATTTATTATGATGCTTTTGAACAAGAAAATTTAATCTCCCCTTTACTTTACCATATTTTTTTGGTATTCTTATTTTTATTGTTATTTCGTCACCAACTTTGGGATTTACTGGCATTAAAAAGTTTTCGCTTTGATCGGAATATATTCCGAAATAATTCATGCAATCATCCTCCAATTTTTACTAATTCTTTTAGTTCTTTATTTATTTCATCTTCTTCTAAGGTTATTTCATCCATTCTCTTTTCAAGTTGTTGTTTTTCATTTTCAAGTTCCATTAATTTTTGATAGTTTTGAGAATATTTTACCATTTCATTTTCAATTTTTTCAATCTTTTCTATTAATTCTTCAAATTCTTTTTCAAGATTTATTTTTTTTCTTTCCAGTGTTTTTATTCTATTTTTTATCCTTTTGGCTTCTTTATATTCAAGATTCTCAGAAGAGGATTTTTTTATTTTAAATGTTTCATTTTGCTGTTCGTTTATTATATCTTCAAATTTACTATACTCTTTAATATACCCGTTTTTTATTACAAAAAATCTATCTGTTATGTTTTTTATTAGTTTCTCATCATGCGAAACCATAATAATTGAACCTTTAAATTCTTTTAATGTTTCTTCAAGGGTTTGAACTGTAAAAATATCAAGATGATTGGTAGGTTCATCAAGTATAAGCACATTTGGTTTTTGAAGTATTACTTTTGCCAGCGCAAGTCTGGTTAATTCCCCACCACTGAGATTTTTAATACTTTTAAATACATTATCTCCCGAAAAGCCGAATCTTCCAAGATATTTTCTTACTTCAAAATCCTGCCACTCAGGTACATCTTCCCATATTACACTCATAATATCCTTTTCTTTTCCCAAAGAAGAAATAACCTGATCAAGATATCCGATTTTTATGTTATATCCCCAATTTATTTTCCCTTTTTCAGTTTTTAATTTTCCCATTAATAATTTTAATAATGTTGATTTTCCAGAACCGTTTTTTCCTATTATTGTTATTTTTTCTTTTTCATTTATTTCAAAGGATATATTGTTTAAAATTGCTTTTTTATCATATGAAAACTCAAGATTTTTAACTTCCAATACTTTATATCCCGTTCTTTTTGGTTCAGGAATCTTTATTTTTATTACCTGTTCTTCTTTTAAGGAATCTATTTCTTCATATTCTTTAAGTAATTTATCTCTTAACATTTCCCTGAACTTGGCCTGTTTCATCATTTTTTCGGTTCCCCATTTTCGGAAACGCTCTATCATTCTGTTTAATCTTTCTATTTCCTTTTCCAGATTTTTCTTTCTATTTTCTATGTTTATAAGCATATTTTCCCTTAATTTTAAATATTCTTCATATTTTCCATGAAAATCCCATAATTTAAAATTATTTATTTCAAAAAAGCGATTTGCTAATTCTTTTATGAATTTTCTGTCATGAGAAACAAATATCATTGCACCTTTGTAATTTTTTAAATAATTTATCAGCCAATTAATAGAATAAATATCAAGATGGTTTGTTGGCTCATCTAAAATTAAAAGATTATAATCTCCAGCCAATACTCTTCCTAAGGCTAAACGCGTTAATTCTCCACCACTTAATGTGCTGATTTTTCTATTCCACTCTTCTTCCTCAAATCCCATTCCTTTTAATACAGAACGAACTATTTTATTTTTCATTTCTTCTTTTATATTTGATTCAATTTCTTTTAAAACGTATTCATATAGATTTAAATCCATTTCGTCTGCTCTAAATTGTTTTAAAAATCCTATTTTTAGATTTTTGTTTTTTATTATATTTCCTTCTAATGGCTCTAATTCATCATTTAATATTCTTAATAATGTTGTTTTTCCTGAACCATTTGGACCTATTAAAGCTATTCTATCGTGCTCATAAATTGAAAATGAAACATCGTAAAAAAGATCTTGAGTACCAAAATTATACGATATATCCTCAACTTTTAGTAGCATATTTATTCCTCCGGCTTTTTTCTTTTATTTATATACATTCTTTTATCAGCAATATCAAGTAAAATATCAATGTTTTTTCCTTCATCTGGATATATACTATATCCAATACTTGAACTTATATTTATTTTTATATCCTCAAAAATAAACGGTTTTTCTTTGAAAACTTTTTTCATTCGTGAAATAAATGATTCTATTCCCTCTTTATCTGTATCCATTAAAGCGACGGTAAATTCATCTCCGCCTATTCTTCCAAATAAATCGCTTTCTCTAATCATTGAGGAAACCTGTTTTACAAAGAATTTTAAAACTTCATCTCCTACTTTATGTCCATATGTATCGTTAATATGTTTAAATTTATCTATGTCTATATACAACAATCCCATTCTACTGCTGTTGTGTCTTGACAGGTATGACATCATCATTTTCACTCTTGAAAAGAATGCCTGCCTGTTGTATATCCCGGTTAAATAATCAAGTTCTGCTGATTTTTTCAGCTGTAATTCAAGGAATACTTTTAAAATTAGATATTCAAGATTACTTTTTATTATATTGGCAAAATTAAGATCTATATCTGAAAATTTCTTTTTTTCATCAAAGATATCCAGTGTAAGTAAGCCATATAATTTTCCTCTTAAATAAAAAGGTATGATTAAACTCTGTTTTATCTCTTTTAATCTTCCGTATTTTATAAGTAATTCATATTCGTATTTTGGTGGAATATATATATCATCCCAATCATCTATAATTATTGGCTTTTTTATGCTTAGCGGTAATTCCGGGTACTTTATTTCTTTTAATTTTTCAAAGTTATACCCCTGAACAGCTTTATATGTGAATATTCTTTGATTTTCCTCTATTGTAAGTAAACTACCTGCTTCTGCAGATGGGATAATATCTATTACCGTATCCAATATTAATTGATACATACTTTCATTCCATGGTTTTGTCAGAATTTCATTGTTTAGATTAAGAAATTTTGTTGCGAATTTTGCATTGTATTTTAGTGTCTCAAGATATTTCTTTTCTGCTGTTATATCAAGCCCTGAGCTAAATGTCTTATCTATATTTCCATTTTCATCTAGTAAATATGTATTATGCCAGGATATATTTAATATTTCCCCATCTTTTGTTATTATTTCGTTTTCAAAATACTCTACACTTTCAAGCTCACCGGACATTATTTTATTAAAAACTTCTTTTACTTCATCTCTAATATTTTCCGGTATAAAATTTTCAAACCAATTTTCTCCTATAACCTCTTCTTTTTTTACTTTTAATATTTCACAGGCTTTGAGATTTAAGTCTTCTATATTTCCATTTTTATCAAGAATAACATACATTACCTGTGCATATTCAAAATACATTCTGAATTTTTCTTTTTCTCTATATAATTGTTCTTCAAGTTTTTTTCTGTCAGTTATTTCATGATCAATTTCCTGGAAATAATATTCACCATTTCCTTCCTGAACATTTATTGCATGAACTTCAACCCATTTTATTTCTCCATTTAATGTTTTATATTTCCTTTCATACGGTTCAATTTCTTCTTTATTATCCAAAAGTTTTTTTATTTTATTTACATGTTCATAATCTTCTTTAAAGACGTGTTTTTCAACTTCCATCCCAACCATTTCTTCAGGTGAATTATATCCCAATAATTTTGCTGCTCTTGGATTGGCTTTTATTAATTTTTTGTCTTTACCCCAGAAAAATATGGCCTCGTTTGAACGCTTAAATATTCCGTTGAATGTTTTTTCTAATTCAAAATATTTTTTATAGAATTTATACAATCCAAACATCAAAAATACTGTTCCATATATAATTAAAATATTTTGCCAGAAAAAGATATTAAAAGGTTTAAATTCATTTATAATTTCAAGGGTGTTTTCTACTAAAAACATTATTATTCCGGCGGTAAAAAATTTATTTACATATTTTACAGAAAATGCTGCTAAAAAAACAAGTAATATGGAAGTTAAACCTTCCATTATATAATAAGCATAATTAATATTAATAAAAGATATTATACTTATTATTAACAGAAATAGAAGAAAATAAAAATGTGGTTTTTTCATTTTATCACCGCCTTCTATCCATATTATACCATAAAAAAATATTGGACAGCTGTTAAGCTGCCCAATATTTTTTACTTAATTAAAAGAATATTTTAGCCATATCATATATTTTTGGTTCAATATCTTTATTTTCTAACAATTCTTTTGAGAATGGTACATCTGTAATTTCAAATCCTTTTAAAGATAAAGCTACATTAACTTTTCCTTTTTTAACATATTCTATTGCCGCTGTTGAGAACATTGTAGCAATAAGCCTATCAAATGAAACAGGTGCTCCACCTCTTTGCATGTATCCAAGGTTTACATTTCTACATTCCACTGTTGGTAATTTTTCTTTTATATATTTTGAAATTATGTCTGAAGGGGTTGAACCTTCTGGCAACTTTTCTTTTATATCCTTTAATTTTTCGTCAAGAGGGCATTTTTCTTCAACTACTACTATTGAGAATTTTTTTCCTTCATCGTATCTTTTCTTTATGTTTTTTAATAAATTTTCCGGATTAAATTCAATTTCTGGTATAAGTATATAATCAGCTCCTCCTGTTAACCCTCCTATTGTTGCAAGCCATCCTGCTTCATCACCTGCAACTTCAACAACAATAACTCTATGTCCTGCACTTGCTGTTGAATGAAGTGCATCCAATGTTTTAGTAACAGTTTCCAATGCTGTAAAGAAACCTATGCTAAAATCTGTCCATGGAAGATCATTGTCTATTGTTGCTGGAATAACTACAGATGGCATACCTTCTTCAGAAAGCTTTAAAGCTATTGATGTTCCTGTATGCCCACTCATAATAACAAAAGCTGTAATCTGGTATTTTTCAAAATTATCTTTCAATTTTTTAAAGTCTTCAGGATTTTTTGTGGGATCGAATTTTGAAGAACCTAAAATAGTTCCTCCTCTTTCCAGGATACCCGAAACGTGTTCTTTTGTCATTATAAATACCCTATCTTCAATAAATCCCTTAAACCCATCATATACTCCAAGTACTTCAATATCTTCAATTGCAGATTTTCTTACTAAAGCTCTAATTGCAGAATTTAATCCCGGACAATCTCCACCTACATTCAAAACAGCTATTCTTTTCATCTTAATCCCCCTTTCATTTATTGAAAGATTTTTATTAATATAGGAATAACAACAATAGAAACTATAGACATTAATTTAATAAGTATGTTAATAGCAGGGCCTGCGGTATCTTTAAATGGATCTCCTACAGTATCTCCAATAACTGCTGCCTTATGTGCAAATGAACCTTTACCGCCAAATTCGCCTGTTTCAATATATTTTTTTGCATTGTCCCATGCACCACCAGAATTTGCCATGAATATTGCAAGCATTACACCTGATACTGTTGTTCCAACTAACATACCGGCTACTGCCTCTTTTCCAAGTATAAAGAACATTATTATTGGCATAAATACAGCTAATAATGAAGGTAATACCATTTTTTTCAAAGCGCCTTTTGTTGCTATGGCAACACATGATGAATAATCAGGATCAGCTTTTCCTTCCATTAATCCTACAATTTCTCTAAATTGTCTTCTTACTTCTTCAACCATTATTTCTGCAGCATCACCAACAGCTTTCATTGCCATTGATGAAAAAAGAAATGGTAACATTCCACCAACTAATGCACCTATAAATACCTGCGATTTTGCAAGATCTATTATTTCAAGGTTTACAACCTTTGTATATGAAGCAAATAATGCTAAAGCAGTTAATGCAGCTGAACCTATTGCAAATCCTTTACCTATTGCAGCTGTTGTATTTCCAACTGCATCTAAAGCATCGGTTCTTTCTCTTACATATGGTTCAAGCTCTGCCATTTGTGCAATACCACCTGCATTATCGGCAATAGGGCCATATGCATCTATTGCTAAAGTAATTCCAAGTGTTGCAAGCATTCCTACACCTGCAAGCGCTATTCCAAATAATCCAAGAAGATTATACGATACTATTGTTGCCAGAGATATTAATATTACAGGAATAGCTGTAGATTCCATACCAACAGCCATACCATTTATTAGTAATGGCGCAGCTCCGCTTACTGCACTTTTAGCAAGATGTTTTACAGGTTCTTTTGCTGTATAGTATTCTGTTATTGAACCTATTAACATTCCCACTACCATCCCCAGAAATATAACATAAAAAGGTTTTAATGTCTTTAAGAATATTAATGATAGAAAAAATACTCCTATTAATGTGAGTATATTTGCTATATACATTCCAAAATGTAAAGCTTTTGAAGGATCTACATTTTCTTTGTCTTTTAGATTAAAATTAAACACCAAAATTCCTATAATTGCAGATATTATACCTATTGATACTACAATAAATGGAAATGTTGCACCTTTTTCGCTGAATAATATAACCCCTAATGCAGAAGCAGAGAATATTGAACCTACAAATGATTCATATAAATCTGCTCCCATTCCAGCAACGTCACCAACATTATCACCAACATTATCAGCAATAACAGCTGGATTTCTTGGGTCGTCTTCTGGAATTCCTGCTTCTGTCTTTCCTACAAGGTCTGCACCAACATCTGCAGCTTTTGTAAATATACCTCCTCCAACTCTTGCAAATAACGCTACCAATGAAGCTCCCATTGCATAGCCACTCATTGATATGGTATCGCCATTTGTGAGATAAAAAACGAGTCCTAAACCAAATAATCCCAATGAAGCTACTGTCATTCCCATTATAGCTCCACCATTAAATGCTATTTTTAATCCATTACTCAAAGAATGAATTGCTCCCTGAGCTGTTCTGGTATTTGTTTTTGTAGCAATACTCATACCAAAGAAACCTGATAAAACTGATAAGGTTGCACCCAGGAAAAATGCAAGCGCCATCATCCAGCCATTGGTAAGTCCCAATAATATAAATATTATTCCAACAATTACATAAAGGATTTTATATTCTGAAATCAAAAATGCTCTTGCACCTGTCTGAATGGCACCAGAAATTTTTTGCATTTTTTCGTTTCCCGGTGAATTTTCAAGTACTTTAAAGGTTAAAAAGATTGTAAATACAATCCCCACAAGACCAAATACAATTCCGCTTAGATTTAGTATTGTCATTTTGCCCCTCCTTTTCATTTTGTTATTTTTTATAGAAATATTATATCATAAATTATATAATTATTTCACTTTTTTTGTTTATTAAAGCAACTGATTTTATAGACGATATATTTAATGTCGGAGGTGATGGAAATGAAGAAATATTGTGATATAGAAAAATTTAATAATTATTATCTTTTAAAATTTAATGATAATTTAAATATAGAAAATGGAAAATTTGTAAAAAAACAATTAGAGGAAATTTTAGATATAAAGGATAGTAATATTATTGTGGATTTTTCAAATGTATATTATATGGATAGTAACGGACTTGGAATAATTATTACTTTAATTCAAAAAGCCAGACATTTTAATAATAAATTGATTTTTATAAATATAAATTCTATGATTAAAAATATCTTAAAAATTACCAAGGTTATTAATCTTATGCTTATTTTAGATACAATAGAAGAAGCTAAACGTTATAGTAAAACTGCTATTTAAATTTAATATTTATAAATCCCCTCTATCTGGTTTTCCAAATAGAGGGGATTTTTTATTTAAGCATTCTTTTTAATTTTTTTATAATCTTTTCTATTGCTTCCATTTTATCTATATCGTTGTTTTTTCTGGCTGCCTCATATTCTTTAGATAAATAATATAATGTTCTTTCAATTACTGTTTGCGTATCTCGTATTTTTGAGTTTTCATCTTCTTTAAATATTAAACGCTTTGAATGTATAGGCCCTTCTGATAATACCCATGTTTTTACCCCGCTAATTTCAACCGAGGATTCCATAAATTTTGAATGGTTTTTAAAAAAAAGTTTTGTAGTAAAGAATTTTATCGTTGTTTCATTTACTGGAGAAAGATGAAATCTCATAATTTCCTTCATGCATTTTTGACAATATCCAATTTCAGTCATTATTCCGTCATAATCAAATTTCTGGACTATTTCCGCTTCATTGGTTTTGCATAATTGACATTTCAATTTAATCATCTCCAGTTAAATCACGATTGTTATATTTGTTCATTGCATCTGTTATTTTTCCTCCGAGAATAATGTTTATTGCATCTACTGTTTTATCTATTACTTTGTATAATTTATACATTTCTTCATTTGTAAACTCACTTAATACATAATCTGCAAGGTCTATTCCTTCTGGTTTTGGCCCTATTCCAACGCGTATCCTTGGAAAGTCTTTTGTACCAAGTACGGAGATAATGGATTTTAATCCATTATGACCTCCAGCAGAACCATTTGGTCTTATTCTAATCTTCCCAAGATCAATGGATATATCATCATATATTACCAGTATATTCTCCGGTGATATTTCTTCTATATAATTTTTCAGTTCAAAAAACACCTTTCCGCTTAAATTCATATATGTAAGCGGTTTTATTAATATTATATCATCATTTATATATCCTTCAAAGGTGTTTTTTTCAATTTTTTTGAATATCTGCTTATTTAACTCATAATATCTATCGATAACCAAAAACCCCACGTTATGCTTTGTAAAGACATAACGTGGGCCTGGATTACCTAATCCTATTATTATTTTCATAGTTTAATTAAGCTTCTTCTCCTTCTGCTTCTTCTGTTTCTTCTTCACCTGTTGTTTCAGCTGCTCTTGGTTCTGTAACAGCTATAACAACTTCTTCTGGGTCAAGTAATACATCTATTTCTTCAGATATGTTGAGGTCTTTTACTGTAATATGATCTCCAAGATCTAATTCTGAAATATCTACTACGAATTTTTCTACAATATCTTTTGGTAATATTTCAACTGGTAATTCGTGGTAGTGGATTTCTAACATACCGCCTCTTGATAATCCTTTTGCTTCACCTGTAAATTCAATAGGAATGTTAAGGTGCATTTTATGTCCTGCTGATGGAACATAGAAATCAATGTGAATTGGTTTATCTGATACTTTGTGTCTCTGTAATGTCTTTAAGAATGTTGTTACTGAATATGTTTCACCATTTTCCTTTTCAATGTTTAATTGAATAGGTGTTGTTTCTTCAATTTTTTCAATCATTAAGAATGCATCAACAGAAGAAACCTTTAAAGCAATATTTCCGCCTTCTAAACCAGGTCCATAGACTATAGCGGGAATAAAACCTTCTTTTTTGATGTGATTTGCTTTTTCTCCTTCTTTTCTTTCAATAGCTTTTAGCTGGTATACTTTTGCCATTTTAATCCCTCCTATGTTAATAAATTATTTTATTTAAAGAGTATACTTACTGATAAATTATTTTTGATCCTTGCAATTGTTTCACCGAGAATTGAAGATACGCTTAATACTTCAAATTTGTCCGGCAAATCATTATGATATATTGTATCTGTAACATATATTTTTTCAATTACTGAATTTTGTAACTTTTCCTTTGCATTTTTGGAAAGAACTCCATGAGTTGCACACGCTATAACCTTTTTAGCGCCATTTTTTACGAGCATTTCTGCTGCTCCAACTAACGATCCTCCTGTATCTATTATATCATCAAATATTATAGCTACTTTATCATTTACATCACCAATTATATTGACTATCTCTGCTACATTATCTTTTGGTCTTCTTTTATCGAGTATTGCAAGTGGTAAATTCATTTTTTCTGCAAATTTCCTTGCTCTTTTTACTCCACCAACATCTGGTGAAACAACAACGGAATTTTCTTCATCAAAATCTTCGCATTCATTTCTAAAATAATTTACAAATACAGGAAATCCCATAAGATTATCAACAGGTATATCAAAGAATCCCTGAATCTGTTCCGCATGCAAGTCTATTGTTACTATTCTTGTTGCTCCTGCAACAGTCAATAGATTGGCTACAAGTTTTGCTGATATTGGATCTCTACCTCTTGCTTTTCTGTCCTGACGCGCATAACCAAAATATGGAATTACAACAGCTATTGAATTTGCTGATGCTCTTTTTAATGCATCAATCATTACAAGTAATTCCATTAAGCTTTCATTTACAGGTGAAGAGGTTGACTGAATAACAAATGTATCAAGTCCTCTAACTGTTTCACCAATTCGAAGATTTACTTCACCATCAGCAAATCTTCCAAGTTCTACTTCACTTAATCTTGTTCCAAGATACTGAACAATTTTTTCAGCTAATGGCTGATTAGCTGAACCGGAAAATATTTTAATTTCGTGGGCCATTGAAAAAGGCATAATTTTTACTCTCCTTTCTCCCTCTTATTAAATACCCAATTTTCTTTTGTTACCTGCCTTGCTCTTCCAAGTGCAAGTGAACCTTCAGGTATATCTTCTGTTATTGTTGAACCAGCACCTATTAAAACATCATTTTCTATTTTTACTGGAGCTACCAATGCTGTATTGCTACCTACAAAAACTCTATCTCCAATAAATGTTTTATGTTTATTTTTTCCATCATAATTACATGTAATTGTTCCAGCACCTATATTTACATCTTCACCTATTGTTGCATCACCAAGATAGGTTAAATGTTGTGCTTTTGAACCTTTACCCACTATTGTTTTTTTCGTTTCAACATAATTTCCTATTTTTACCTTTTCATTTAATACTGTTCCGGTTCTTAATCTGGAGTATGGCCCAACGGATACATTATCTTTCAATATAGCATCTTCACATTCTGAACGTAATATTTTCACGTTATTTCCTATTTGACAATTATTTATTCGTGTCATAGGACCTATTTCGCAATCTTCACCTATTTCTGTTTTTCCATATATAAATGTCATTGGATAAATTATTGTATCCTGCCCTATTTTTACGTCAGGACCTATATATACTGTATCGGGATCTGTTATTGTAACTCCGTTTAGCATTAAATTTTCAAGTATTCTTTTTCTTAATATTTTTTCAGCATTTGCCAGCTGAATTCTATTATTAATTCCCAACGCTTCTGAAAAATCTTCTAAAACATATGTTTCCACATTTTCTAGCATTTTAGGAACATCTGTTAGATAATATTCACCTTGATTATTATTTGGTTTTAACTCTTTTAATGCATTTTTTAGCTTATCTCCCTTAAATATAACGAAACCTGAATTTATTTCTTTTATTTTCTTTTCTTCTTCTGATGCATCAGCATCTTCTACAATATTTATGAACTTTCCATTTTCATCTTTTACTATTCTACCATATCCAGCAGGATTATCTAAAATTGCGGTTAGAATTGTAGCATCTGCATTTGTATTTTTATGTTTATCAATTAACTTCGACAATGTTGAAGCGGTAATTAATGGTGTATCTCCATATAATATTAATATATCTTCGTCATTTAAAAATTCTTCAGCTGACATTACAGCATGACCAGTTCCCAATTGTTCTTTTTGATAATATATTTTTATTCCTTCTGGAAGTATTTTTTCAACAAGTTCTCCTTTATATCCAAGAACAACTCCTATTTCTGTAGGATTTAATTCTTTCGCAGTATCTATTACCCAATTTACCAATTCTTTTTCAAGAATTTTGTGCATTACCTTTGGATATTTTGATTTCATCCTTTTTCCAAGACCAGCTGCCAGAATTAATACTTTCATAGCACACCCCCGACATTCTATATTTTAACATTATTTTCATTAATTAAAATTAAGATATTATCACAATTTCTTCAAAGCTTGTGTAATTATATTCTCAAGCGTCAATTTTTCTATATCTATTTCCTTTAATACATTAAATACTTTGTTTTTTTCAAATCCCAGAGCTTCAAGAGCTTCAAGAGCATCTTTTAATTTTGTACTTTCTCCACTTACAGGTAAGGTTTCAAGATTTTCACCCAATTCGTTGATTATTCTTTCTGCTGTTTTTTTACCTATTCCAGGAAGTTTAGATAATCCCTTTACATCCTGAGAAGCTATCATATTTATTAATTGTTCTACATCTATTTTCTGAAGAATTTTCAATGCACTTTTTCCACCAAGTTTTGAAACCTTTTTTAAATTAAGAAATATATTTCTTTCAATATCATCATAAAACATATAAAAAGCTATGTTCCATTCTGATATTTCAAGATGTGTTTCAAACACATATTCTTTTCCTATTTCACATCTTTCTAAAATCCTGTATGTTGGAATACTTTCAAAAAACATATTTCCAGATTCTATTATTATTTCGTCTGGAGTTAATTTTTCCACTTTTCCTCTTACTTTTCTAATCATTATATTTCCTCCAGATTTAACATATATCCTCTTATTTTTCCAACCAAATAAAGAGAACCTGTAACAAAATAATAATCATACGGAATGGTAAGTAAATAATCAAAGGCTTTTATTGGATCCTGAATATATGTAACGTTTCTTGAGTATTTTTTAAATGCTTTATATACTGCTTCTGGATTTGAAGATCGTTTATTTGGAACCTGAGTAACTATTATATAATCAAAGTTATCTGCCATTAACTTTACCATTCCTTCAAAATCTTTATCATCTAATATTCCAATTAAAGCTGCTTTTTTGAAGTTTTTTGTGTATATTTTAATTGAATTTTTTAATGCCAAAGCTCCAGAAATATTGTGCGCTCCTTCTAATATAACCTTTTTATCATTATATTCTATTAATTCAAAACGCCCTTCCCATAAAAAGTTTTTTAATCCTTTTTTTGTTTTTTCAATATCAAATTTTAACTCTTTTTTTTCCATATATGCCTCTACTGCCATAACAGCTGTGGATACATTATATGGTTGATATGTTCCATTTGCTTTGAATACAAGCCCGGGAATTTCTGTATATATGCTCTTATAATCAATTGAATTCCAATTCAATGAATATATGGGATTTTTAAAATTATAGTCCTTTTCAAATTCAAATACTTTTCTTATTCCAACTTCATTGGCTCTTTCAAATATTACCTCTTTTGAAGATTCATTTATATTCCCTAATACTAAATAATTATCAGGTTTTATTATTCCGGCTTTTTCATAGGCTATTTGTTCTAATGTATCTCCAAGTAAACTTGTATGATCATATTGTACTGTTGTAATAACAGAAACTTCAGAATTTACAACATTAGTAGCGTCAAGTCTTCCTCCAAGTCCTACTTCAAGTACAGCTACATCAACATTTTGTTCTGAAAAATATTTTAATGCCAATGCGGTAATAATTTCAAAAAATGATGGCGACATATCTTCTGACATGGCATCCATTTTTTCAATTGGAATAATCATATCATTAAGAATTGAAACAAATTCCTTTTCTGTTATGGATTTTCCGTTTATTTTTATTCTCTCTTTTATATTGGTTAAATGCGGAGAGGTAAATATTCCTGTTTTTAACCCATGAGCTTTTAATATCTCATGTATAGCTTTTGATGTACTTCCCTTACCATTTGTTCCTGTTACATGAATAACAGGGAAATCCCTTTGAGGATTCCCCAATAATTCACATAATTTGTTTATTCTATCTAAACCATACTTTATTCTTGTGCCACCACGCCTATCGTATATATACTCTACAGCCTTTCGAAGTGACTCTATCATTTAATCTAACTCCCTTAATAATTTTTCTAATTTTTCAATCTGGCTTTTTACCATTTCAAATTTTTCTTTTGTTTCTTCTATTACTTCTTCAGGAGCTCTTTCAATAAAGTTTTTGTTATTTAATTTTTTATCGTATTTCTGGAATTCTTTATTGAGTTTTTCAAGCTTTTTGTTTAATCTTTCTTTTTCAGCTTCTATATCAATAAGTTCCCCAAGCTTTACGTATGCTTCAACATCTTCATCAACATATGATGTTGCAGATTTTTCAGGTTTTTCTGAAACTATTTCTATATTTGTTACAAATGCCAATTCTTTAACTGTCTTTTCATTTCTCTTTATCCAGTCATTATCGCTTAAAGTTTTATATGCTATTTCAACCTTTGTTATCTGTGGAATATTTATATCAGCTTTTACATTTCTTATACCTCTAATAAATGCTTTTATCTTTTCAAATTCTGCTTCTTCATTTTCAAATACGAAGTTTTCATTATACTCTGGCCATTTTGCAGTTACAAGATACTTTTCATCTGTAATCTTTGGTAAATTCTGCCATAATTCTTCTGTTAAAAATGGCATAAATGGATGCAATAATCTTAACGAAGAGTCTAAAACACGAACCAATACATTTTGTGCAAGTTTTTTATCTTCTGATTTTAATCTATTTTTCACAGCTTCTATATACCAATCACAGTATTCATTCCAGAAGAAATCGTATAATGCTCTTGCTGCAATGTTAAACTCGTATTTTTCTATTGCTTCTGTAACTTCTTTTATTGTTTTATTCAATCTTGTAAGCATCCATTTGTCTTCAAGGGTTAAGTCTTCCGGTTTTAATTCCATCTTTTCAAAATCATCCATATTCAACAATACAAACCTTGTAGCATTCCATATTTTATTTGCAAATTTTGAATATGAATCAATTATTTGAAGATCTAATTTTATGTCCCTTCCCTGTGCCGCGAGAATTGCCAGTGCAAATCTCATTGGATCAGCACCATATTTTTCAATAACTTCAAGTGGGTCAATACCGTTTCCAAGGGATTTTGACATTTTTCGTCCATGTTTATCCCTCACAAGTTGATGAATATATACATCTGAGAATGGTTTATCTCCCATGAATTTTTCTCCCATTACAATCATTCTTGCTACCCAGAAAAAGATTATGTCAAAACCTGTCATTAACAGATCAGTTGGATAGTATTTTTTGAGATCTTCTGTTTCTTCTGGCCAACCCAATGTTGAAAATGGCCATAATGCAGAGCTAAACCATGTATCAAGTACATCTTCATCCTGCCTTAGATTTGTGGATCCACATTTTTCACATTTATGTACATCTTCTTCAGAAACATTTATATGTCCACAATCTTCACAATACCATACAGGTATTCTATGTCCCCACCATAATTGTCTTGAAATACACCAATCCCTTATTTCATTCATCCAGTTAAGGTATACCTTTTTCCATCTTTCAGGATAGAATTTTATGTCTCCGTCTTCTACAGCTTCTATTGCTTTTTCTGCAAGTGGTTTCATTTTTACAAACCATTGATCTAAGAGGAATGGTTCAACTACAGTATCACATCTGTAACAATGACCAACTGAATGTTCTAATTCTTCTATTTTTAATAAATATCCTTCTTTTTCAAGATCTTCAACTACAGCCTTTCTTGCTTCTTCTCTTGTCATTCCGGCATATTTTCCACCATTTTCATTTATCTTTGCATATTCATCCATTATTTGAACTGATTCAAGATTATGTCTCTGACCAAGTAAATAGTCATTTGGATCATGTGCAGGCGTAACCTTTAAAGCACCTGTTCCAAATGATGGATCAACATATTTATCTGCGATTATTGGTATTTCCCTTCCTACTAATGGTAATATAGCTACTTTTCCAACATAATCCTTATATCTTTCGTCTGATGGATGTACAGCTATTGCTGTATCTCCTAACATTGTTTCTGGCCTTGTTGTTGCAATTATTATATAATTATCCTCACCTTTTATTGGATATTTTATATGATATAATGCACCTTTTTCATCTTTATGTTCAACCTCTTCATCTGATAAAACTGTGCCACAGCTTGGACACCAGTTTACTATATATTTTCCTTTATATATATATCCTTCATTGTATAATTCAACAAATACCTTTCTTACAGCTTTATTTAAACCTTCATCAAGTGTAAACCTTTCCCTTGACCAGTCAACAGATGCACCTATTGCCATTATTTGCTTTTTTATATGTTCTCTATATTCATTTGCCCAATTCCATACTCTTTTTATAAATTCTTCCCTGCCATAATCTTCTTTTCTTTTTCCTTCGCTTTGCATAAGGAACTTTTCTACAACATGCTGAGTCGCAATACCTGCATGGTCTTCACCAGGTAACCATAATGTATCCTTACCCTGCATCCTTTTAAATCTTGTCACTATATCCTGAAGGGAAATATTCAAAGCATGTCCCATATGAATTTTTCCAGTAATGTTAGGAGGAGGTATCACAACAGAAAATTTACCATTACCTTCACCTTTTGCTTTAAACAATTCTTCGTCAAGCCAAACTTTGTACCACTTTGTTTCTATTTCATTTGGAGTATATCTTTTTCCAATATCCATATTTCTCCCTCCCAGTTCTCGAAAATTGATTATTACCTATATTATACTTTAATGTTGTTAAGAATTCAAGGGAATTTTTTATACAATATAGAATTAATTATCAGGGGGTGATATTATCAAATCAAATTTTTTGAAGAATATAATTATTATTATTTCTGCTTCATTTATAACCGTCACAATTACGCTATTTATAATGTATAACGTGTTTCTAAAAGATCTTTTAAATAATACAAATTTAACTGACAATGAATGTATTAAAATAATTAAAAATAGTAATTTCTATGGATTTCCCGATAAAAAAATCGGACCATATTTTAATGCTTTTTTCTCTAATCCAGAATGGAAATGCGTTAGAAAACCCGGAAAATTATATGTAATCTTTCAGGGTGATGCTTATTATTTTGGAAAATATGTGAGGTTTAAAATTACTTTTGATGTAAATAAAACAATAAAAACAAAAACCATTCAACCAATATCTTATTATGCAGGTGATGAAAAAATACTATATACAGATTTTCTCAATCTTATTAATACCATATTTATGGGAACACAATAAATATAAAATATAAGCCACCTTTATAGGTGGCTTTTTATATTACTTGGATATAGCTTCTTTAGCAATTGTTACATATTCTTTGAATGCTTCATAATCATTTACAGCAAGTTCTGATAACATTTTTCTGTTGATATTAACACCTGCTAATTTTAATCCGTGAATTAATTCGTTATATTTTAATCCTTCATTTCTTGCAGCTGCATTGATTCTTGTAATCCATAATCTTCTGAAATCTCTCTTTTTCTGCTTTCTACCTGCATATGCATATTTACCTGATCTGAAGAATTGTTGTTTAGCTAATACATATCTTCTACTTAAAGCTCCTCTGTAACCTTTAGCAGCTTTAAGATATTTCTTTCTCTTTTTTCTTGCGTGAACTGCTCTTTTAACTCTCATTTATGTTCTCTCCTTTCTATTTTTATTATTTTAAACCGAGTAATCTTTCTACTTTTTCATTTAATCCTGCTGGAACATCTTTATAGTTGTGTAACCTTCTCATTCTCTTTTTTCCTCTAATTCTTGTGTTATGTCCAACATTTGATCTTCTCATTCTGATTTTTCCTGATCCTGTAACCTTAAATCTTTTGCTTGATGCTGAATGTCTTTTAACTTTCATAATTATTCCTCCTTTTTAAACATTATTTTTTTGTTTTCGGAGATAAAATCATATCCATATCTCGCCCTGCCATTTTTGGCGCTCGAGTTACTTCTGCAATATCTTCAACCTTTTCGATAACCCTATCTAATATTTCTTTACCTTTGTCGGTAAACATTATATCCCTACCAAGGAACATCACAACAGCTCTAACTTTATTACCAGCTTCGAGAAAATCTCTAATTCTTTTTACTTTTGTATTAAAATCATGTTCATCGATTCTCAATCTGAACTTCATTTCTTTTAATTGCTGTTTTTTCTGCTTCTTTTTAGCTTCCTTTTCTCTCTTTTCCTTTTCGTATTTGTATTTTCCATAATCCATAATTTTGGCAACAGGTGGATTGGAATTAGGTGCAACCAATACTAAATCGAGTCCTTCCTGATAAGCTAACTGTAATGCTTTTTTTGTTTCCATTATTCCCAGTTGACTTCCATCACTTCCAATAACCCTTAATTCCTTCGCCTTAATGTCTTCGTTTCTAATCGTTGTATCTTTCGATTTTTTAATACTTATCCCTCCTGTTCGTTTGTATTAAAAAAAATAAACAAAAATGGGTGGATAGAATCCACCCATATATTTCCCAGATATATTATTATACGCTAAATAATAAACCCCTGACGGCTTATTTGCCCGAGGTGGGAAGCATATGGGTGGCTTCCGCTTTACACTTTGACTTTAATAAATAAAATGGTGGGCCATGCGGGATTCGAACCCACGGCCTACTGATTAAGAGTCAGCCGCTCTACCAGCTGAGCTAATGGCCCACTTTTTTTGGCACGCCCGGAGGGACTTGAACCCCCAGCCTGCGATTTTGGAGACCGCCGCTCTACCAATTGAGCTACAGGCGTGTACCTAAAATTAGGTGAATGGCTGGGAGGGGAGGACTCGAACCTCCACCGGCGGATCCAGAGTCCGCTGTCCTGCCATTAGACGACCTCCCAAGACTGATAGTATTATAACATGATTTTTCTAATTAGTCAACGTCTATTCTTTTCAATATTGAAATAATTTTTCTAACGTTATATTATTTTTTAATGAACAATAGTATAATTTCAATTTTTCTGATAGTGAGATACTTCTTTTTTTCAATTCTTCTTCACCAAGCATTATAAAATCATTAAATTCACCTTTAAAGCTTATTTCTCTATTTTGAATGTGTAAAACTTTCGGCTTAAATGAAATCAAATCATCTATCCAATGTGTAACAATTATTATTGTTTTACCTGCTTTTCTTAAATTTTCAATAATCTGCCATATTTTTTTTCTACCATTATAATCAAGCCCAACAGTAGGTTCATCAAATACAATATATTTAGGATTATACGCAAGGACAGAAGCTATTGCCACTCTTCTCATTTCGCCACCTGAAAGACTAAAAGGATTTCTGGTTAAAAATTCTGGAGTTAATCCTACAATTTTTAAAATTTCCAGCAATTCATTTTTTGAAATTTCTATTCCAAAATTTTTCGGCGCATATAAAATTTCCTCTAATACTGTTGGTAAGAAAAATTGATTTTCTGGATATTGAAATACTATTCCTACATTTTTTCTTATATCCTTTATATTAACGTTTTTATCTGATGTTTTTAATCCGTCTACTATAACTTCACCATTTTTGGGTATTAATAAACCATTAATATTTTGAATAAGTGTGGTTTTACCCGAACCTGTTTTTCCAAGTAATAACCACATTTCTCCTTCATTTATTTTCCAGTTTATATTTTTTAATGCAATGCTTTCAAATGGTGTCCCTTCTGCATATGTATAGTTTAAATCCCTGATTTCTATTGACATATTTTTCTCTCCATGTCTTCATATGTTCGTCCTGTATATTTTTTGACTATATTTTCAAAAGGTATTTCAACATTAAACCTTTTGCTTTCAGACCAGTTATAAAATCGTTCTCTATCACCATTAAATGCTATCTTTCCTTTTTCAAGAGCTATAATTTTTTTGACAACCTTTAAATCACTTGCATGATGAGAAGCTATTATTACAGTTTTCCCTATTGAAATCAGATTTTTTATTACTTTATATATTTCTTTTCTTCCTTCTGGATCAAGCATGGTTGTTGGTTCGTCCATTAATATATATTCAGGTTGCATGGCAACTATCGAAGCTATTGCCAATCGCTGTTTTTGACCTCCGGAAAGCGTATTTGGATCCTTTTTTTCAAGGCCTATTAATTCTGTTACTTCAAGTACCCATTTTATTCTTTTTTTCATTTCTTCTCTTTCAAGACCAAGATTTTCCAATCCAAAAGCTATATCTTCTTCTACTGTAACTCCAACTATTTGATTTTCTGGATTTTGAAATATATATCCAACATTTCTTTTTAAAAACAAAAGAGAATTTATATCATTATGATTTATTTTTGTGTTGTTATAATATATTTCACCTTTTTGTGGAATTAAAATACCACACATCATTCTTAGTAATGTAGACTTACCGCTTCCATTTGCACCAACTAACCCCACGGGAACCCGTGGTTCAAAAGAGAGAGTAAAATTATTAAATATTGTTTTATTTTCATATCCAAAAAAAAGATTTTTTACTTCTATCATTTTTCTTTCACCGATTTGTATACTCTAATTCCGCCTTTTTTGGTTAATTCAATTACATTTCCAAATACCTTTTTCATATATTCTTTTATTCTACTTCCACCTTTATTGTGAAAAGCAACAAGTTGCAATGAACCTTCATTATTTAAATGTTCATATGCTCCATCAATTAATGCCATCCATACTTTTTTCCCGGCTACAATTGGCGGATTGGAAATTATTTGATCAAATTTCTCATTCTCCCACGGCTCATATAAATATCCCTGCCTTATATCGGCAAAAACATTATTATTTTTTGCATTTATCTTTGAAAATTCAACTGCTCTTTTGTTTATATCGCTCATGTATATTTCAATATCAGGATATTCTTTTTTTAATGTAATGCCAATTACTCCATAGCCACATCCTATATCCAGTATTTTTTTTCCTTCTATTTCTGCATATTCAAGTAATACCTTTGTAGCTTTGTCTATGTCTTTTTTTCCATAAACACCTGTAGGTGCTTTAAATATATATGTGTGTCCATTTTTTAAATTGAGTTCCAATTCTTTTACCCTTAACTCAGATTCTGGATTTTCCACATAATAATGTTGAAAGGTTGTTGGTTTTTTCTTTTCAACTTTCTTTTTTTTATTTGTTTCACCATATAATTTTATTACCTGTTCCGGCGTTAAATCCCTTAAATCTTCAGGTCCAAAAATCCTCTCATTTTTTTCACGCATTTAAATTATTCCTCCCGATTCTCAGTGTTAATGATTTCATTTAAATCAACTAACACTCCAAAATTGTATTTCTTTTGAAATTGATATAATGTCAACCCATTTGGAAAACTTATATAACTGCTTCCAAAATTGAAAAATATAATTATATTATTTGCATTTATCTGTACTTTATATTTTATTCCAAAAGTTATTAACAACGTATCTTCAAATGTTCCTCTAATTGCAGGTAATGTGGTAATTATATCTCCTGTTTTTATCCAGTTTAATGTTTTTAAGTTTAACTGTAAATATGCAGATACCGGATAACTATCAAGAAGAATTCCTGAATAAGCCATTATATTACCTATATTTGCCGTAGTGGTGGAATCTCGCGAAGATATTTCATTAAATGTATTGCTTATTCCTGAATAAATGTTTAAATTGTTTGTTTTTATTCCAAATGTTGCAGAGACATAATTATTTAACTGCGGATTATCAAGATTAAAATCTGCTGTAATATCAAATGTTGTTAACGATGTATTTGTAAAATACGATACACCAAAAGTGGGATATCCTCCCTTTACTTTAACGTTATTGTATGTTTCTTCAAGAAATATTCCATCTGAATATATCCCAAGATTTAACGAAAACAGATAAACAGGTATAAAGATTATAAAAAAAAGAAAAAACTTTTTATTTATATTCATAAAAATCCCCCTTATAAATAAAGATGGCTGGGCACCCCCGCGGCACACAGGAAGTACCGCTTATGGCTGCTCCCTTCCGGGCCTGACCAGGTTCGCGGGTTCCCGTTGCGCGGGACCCAGCCGATTGTAGGTCCCTAAAACCATATTATATTATAATAGAAAAATGTTACATAATCCATAAGTATTTATTAATTTCCCAATCAGTCACATTAATTGAAAATTCTTTCCACTCATGTTCCTTCATTTCAATATATTTTTCAAATATATGCTCTCCTAATACTTCTTTCATTAATTCATCTTTTTTCAATTCTTCAATTGCTTCTTTTAAATTGCCAGGAAGATGGTCTATTCCTATTTTATCCCTCTCTTCAGGTGTCATATGGTAAATATTCGATATTACAGGTTTTGGTGGTTCCAATTTTTCCTGAATACCTTCAAAACCAGCTGCAAATAAAGCTGCTAATAATAAGTATGAGTTTGCTGTTGGATCAGGGCTCCTTACTTCAATTCTGGTTCCTTTTCCTCTTGCTGCTGGAACTCTAATTAACGCACTTCTATTGCTTGGTGACCAGGCTATATTTACAGGAGCTTCATATCCCGGAACAAGACGTTTATAACTGTTAATTGTAGGATTGGCTATAGCGGTTATCGCTTTTATATGTTTTAATACACCGGCTACAAAGTATTTTAATTCATCGCTTAATTCATAATCATTTTCAGGATCAAAGAATATATTTTTTCCATCTTTAAATAAACTGAGATGTGTATGCATTCCTGAACCATTGACGCCGAAGAATGGCTTTGGCATAAATGTTGCATGTAATCCCCTTAATAATGCTATTGTTTTTACAACTAATTTAAATGTCTGTATATTATCTGCTGTTTTTAGCGCTTCATCATATGTAAAATCAATTTCATGTTGAGAAGGGGCAACCTCATGATGGGAAGCTTCAACATTTATTCCCATATCTTCCAGGGCAAGAACTATATCTTTTCTCGTTTCTTCACCCTGATCAATAGGAAGAAGATCAAAGTAACCTCCATTATCGAGGAATTGAAGGATAGGTTTATGTGTTTGAGGATCTTTGGGAAGAAGGAAGAACTCTGGTTCTGGTCCAACAAAACCTTCATATCCATGTTCTTTTAATCTGGATAATACTTTTTTTAATCGATATCTCGGATCCCCTTCAAACGGTTTTCCATCAGCTGTATAAACGTCACATATAATTCTGGCAGATTTATACCCCTTGTCTGTCCATGGATAGATTGCAAATGTTTCCGGGTCCGGTTTTAAATACATGTCTGATTCTTCGATTCTTACAAAACCTTCAATAGATGAGCCATCAAACATCGTTCCTTTTTCAAAGGAATTTTTTAGTTCATCCCAAGGTATTTCTACATTTTTCAGCAGACCATTAATATCTGTAATCTGCAATCTGATAAACTTCACCTTTTCAGCTTCGACAATCCTTAACACATCTTCATGATTCATAAAAAAACACCCCCTATACATATTGTATAGAGGGATTATATCATAAATTTAGATTTTTTTCAATAATCAACTTTAAATTCTTTTAACCAAGTTTAATCGACTTTGAAAAATGAAATTATAGATGTAAGCTTTTCTGAACTTTTTTGTAATCTTTCTGATTGGGCTATCAGAGTATTTATTATTTGAGTTTCATTGTTTATTACTTCAGAAAATCCTAATATTTCTTTTTTCGAGCTTTCAACAAAATTGTTTAAATCATTTTTTCTTGAATCAAATGAGTTTAATATTTGATTCTGGTCTTCTATTATACTCTTTAATACATCAAATACTTTATCAAGTTCATTGGTTAATTCATTTATTTCTTTCATTCCATTTTCAAATTTCAACATTGTATTTTCAAGTGAAACAACATTTTCTTTCGATGACTGAACTTCTTCCAGTAATTTTTTCATATCTTCTGTTATTACTTTTACCTGATTCGCAATATCTATTGCTGTATCATTGGTTTCTTCAGATAAACTTCTTATTTCATCTGCAACTACAGCAAATCCTTTACCAGCTTCCCCTGCTCTTGCTGCTTCTATTGCCGCATTTAATGCAAGAAGATTTGTTTGTTTTGCTATATCAGTAATTTTTACAACAAAATCTGAAATTTGATTTACCTTCACTGTAAATTCATTGAAATTCTCTGCAAGATTTAAAATTAAATTATTTATCACATTTGTTGTTTCTTTTGTATCAGAGGTCAATTTTTCTGTTACTGTATTAAATTCACTTAATTTATCAATTGTAGCTTCAATTGTATTTGCTTCGTTTGAAAGGTTTCCGCTATTTTCAAATAATACTTCTATGCTATTTTCAAGAGAATCTATAAAATCTTCGAGATTACTCATAAGGGATTGAACGCTATTTACTATGTTTTCTATTGATTCTTTTGTATGTTCAAGTTTTTCAGAGGATTCATCTATTTCATCTGAAGCTTTATTTAAGCTCTGTACATTTTCATTTAAATCCTTAAACATTTTAATTAGAAAATCCAGAGTTTCATGTATTTTATTCATCATTAACCCTATTTCATCGTTTTTCTTTTTGTGTAATTGTTTTATATTATTAAGATTCCCTTTTGAGATATTATCAAGATTATCTGCCACAAGAGATAAATCCCGAGAAAGTCTATTTCCTATTGCTATAGATGTAATTATTGAAATTACTATTATTATTAATATAATTACTGCAATAAGCTGTAAAACGTTGCTCATGTCTATTTTCAAATTGAGATCTATATTTTCTGTTTTAAATGGTGGTAATTCAAAGTCGCTTTTTAAATTAATATTGATATCTGTCTTTGTATCTATTAAATTCTTTGATATTTGAATATACATATCAGGAAGAATTTTTGATTGTGTATAATAACTTCTTGCCTTCTTTTTCAATAATGTTTCTGTAATAAACTTATTGGAATTTGAAGGGTTAAATTTTAATCCTGATGTTGGAATATTTCCAAATAACGGATTCCCACTTTTATCATATACAACTATATATGCATTTATTAGATTTCCAAGAGAAACTATATCATTATAATCAAAAGCTCTTAATCCAACCAATATTCCAACTATTTTTTGAGTTGAAACAGGATCATAAACAGGTACTATTGATACATAATACGGTTTATTTTCAATGGTAATAATTTCATTTTTCCCAAACGAGATATTGTTTTCTATAATATTTTTACTTTCTTCTTTTACAATATTTGTTATATTTAATTTTTTTAATGTATCTTTACCCGGAGAATAGCTTTCTGCTTTTCTTTGAATTTTATATGTTGTATCTTTTATATTTATTGTAAATGAATTCTTTCTGGTAAAGACTTTTGGATTAACGAGCCACAGTTGCAATCCATCGAATTTATTTAATTCAACATATGGTTGTAAAATTTTATATCTTTCTATTATCGATATACTTCTCGAAGCTGCTTTTTCTTTTATTTTTTCACTTCTGGAAATTGCATTTAGAAAATCGCCAAGGTTTTGCGTATTTTCTTTTATTTTATTTTCAAAAACAGAAAACAATGTAGCTAATGTATTATCATAATTTTCAAGAAAATATTTTTCTATTTTTCCATTTATATCCTTTTGCAATAATTCAACCTGAGAGGTTATATCTTTATTATATTTTTCAATTTGTGTTTTTAATAAATTATTATACGATTCAAACTGTTTTTTATAACTCTCCTGTATAATATTAATCTGATTCTCAAAATTATGCGAAATAATCTTTTCCTGCTTTTTTATTGAATAGTTTAATACAAAAGAAGTTATTAATAAAGGTGTAATTGATAAAAAAACTATCAATATACCTATTTTAAAACTAAATGAATTAAACAAAGAAACCTTTTTTTCGTCTTTTTGCATTTTTCCACCTCCAAAAATTTGTCAAATTATATTATACCAAATTTAATCTTATAAATATTTTAAGATTTTCATAAAAAAATATTTTCAATCGTATTTATTCTTTTATATTTTCATTCAATAACATATAATCAATGCTAATAACAAAAATTAATTAAACGGAAAACTATTATTTTAAAGAAAGAATAAAAATCAAAATAAGTATGATATAATACTAGTAGTAAAACCGGGAAGGAGGACTTAATAGAATGACTGAATTTAAAAGAAATGAAAATCTTGAAGTAAAAAATATGTCCAATACACCATCACCAAACAAAAAGAATAAATCCAATATTGAGGAAAACAAAAATTTCACAAAACTCCTCAGGTTTATGTTGTTTCTAAATATATTATTTATAGGAATTATTATTTATGTAATTTCCATACGTTATAAAAATGAAGCCATAATTTTAGAGCGTTTAAATAATATAGAATATAATCTTTCTTCTCTTGGAACACTAAACACAAATTTAGAAAAATTAAATAATAACTTCCAAATACTTGATATAATAAATTCTAATGTAAGGAAAATTCCTGATATAGAACTCGATCTCGCCGAAACAAAGGATACTTTAAAATCATTAGACACAAAAGCTTTAAATAATACTATCGATAGATTGGAAAATGCTTTAAAAAATCTTGAAAAAATTGAAATTAAACCAGTTAATATTGATTATAATTCTTTAAAAGAGGATATTGTTACTTCAATAAAAGATGAATTGCAAAAAAAATTCTCAACACTTGAAAGCACTCAAATAATTAATAATATGAATAAAAATACCTCTGAACCTGTAATTTCCAAAGAATTTAATTCAAAGATTGAAAGTATTGAGGAAAAATTAAACCAGATTAATTATCTTATTTCTGATCTTAATAAAAAACAAAAAGAACAGGACATTTTAATTTCTAAAATTGCATCTTCCATTATCAATATTACAAAGAATTCTAAAAATGATGACTTTTATGCTCAATATATTAATAAATTAAATATTTTCGATTCTAAAATAGAACAGCTTTCAAAGAATTTTGAAAGTTTATCAAGTGATAATAATGAAATTTTATCCAACATAAAAAATCTCAATAATAAAATCAATTCCAGTTTTATTAATAAAAATGATTTTATAACTCTAAAAAAATCATTTGAGAATATTGATAAAAAAATAAATTCTCTTGAAACCTCTTTAAAGATTAACAATTCAAATATTAATAAACTCGTAAAAGACATAAAGAATATAAACGCTGAAATTTCCGGAATTCAGTCATATTTCTCAAAAATACAAATGGATATAACAAAGGAAATTAAAAATTCCGAAAAGAAAATGCTTATTATAGACGAAATTAAAAACCTTAATAAATTTATTGATAGTGATGATTTTAAATTAATAAATATGGTTGAAGGATATAATGAAATATGGAATTATATACAAAAAGGACAACTTTCGAATGATCAAACTCTCAATACAGAATTTTCAAAGTTAACAGAAAAGGTATTTGATAAGTTTATAGAAATAGTAAAGATTGAGTATGAAGATTTAAATTCAAGAAGATACAATATAAACTTCCAGAAAGATATCAAATACATTAATTATTCGTTTAATAAACTTATTAAAAACCCCTTTAATGAAAAGAAATACAATATATTAAAAGACGAAATTAAAAAATTAAATATTCTTGAAAGCAAAAGAATTGAAGAGTATAATAATAACGCAAAATTGAAAATAAAAGAATATCTTGACTTATTTAAAAATAAGGTTATTATTAAAGATGAAATTATAAAAAGTTTTAAAGAAAAAATTCTTACCATTGACCCTGAATTGTTATATCCTGAAATTAAAAAGGAATATCAACAGGTTATAACAGCTACAAAGGATATTTTAAAAGAAAAATATATCTGGTGATAAAAAAGAGGTGCTTCTTAAAAAAGCACCTCTTTAATTAATTATTATTCCTGTACTTCAAATAAGTCTTTACCTACACCACACATTGGACATACCCAATCTTCTGGTAAATCTTCAAATGATGTTCCTGCTGGAATACCTGCTGTTGGATCTCCTTCTTCTGGATCGTAAATATATCCACAAACTGTACATACATATTTTTTCATAATCCCGCCTCCTAATTAGTTATAAAATTGTAATTAATACAAATTTATTATATCCTATTTTCTCCAAAAAGTCAAGAGGTATCATGTTAAAATTGGATAAATTTTATCTGTTTTATATTCCTTTGAATACTGGTGGTTCTGAAATGTATTTCCCTCTAAAGGTATCTTCTTTTAAAAGTAATGCTGAATCAAGATCATGATACACAAAAGCTCCTGTTCCAAGCGCAAAATTAACGCTTTGATTAATTCCAACACTTGATTCACCCATACAACCTATCATTAATTGTAAATGAGCAGATTTTACCATTTCAACTATAGCTAAAGCATCGGAAATACCTGATTTCATTAATTTAATGTTTATAAAGTCTACAGCTTCCATTTTTATTAATCTCATAATATCATATTTAGTTTTTGCACTCTCATCTGCACCAACAGGAAATGGACAATTGTATCTTACAAATTTTAATCCTTCAAAATCGGTAGCCTTTACTGGTTGTTCCAATAACCCTAAATCTATCCCTTTTGAATATAATACCTTTGCAAATTCAATAGCCTCTTTTGGTGTATAACCCATATTTGCGTCAACTATATATTTTGCTCCACTGGTTAATTTAGCTATTTCTTCAACAGCTTCTATATCTTTCTTTAAATCTTCACCTACCTTTATTTTTATTACCCTATGACCGGCATTATATATTTCAACAGCATCTCTAACCATATTTTCGACTGTATCTATACTTACAGTTTTATCAATTTCAATCTCTGTTCTTGCACCACCTAAGATTTGATAAACTGGAACATTTATTTCTTCTGAAAATGCATCAAGTGTAGCGTATTGGACAGCAGCTTTAATACTTGGAGATGCAAAGTATTTGTCCATTAAATCAAATATCTGTCTGTAATTTCTAACTTCCATACCTACTAATAATTCATTTATAGAAGATTCCAAAGCATATAACGCTTCAACCTTTTCACCATTTACCCTAAATGAGGGTGAAGCCTCGCCATATCCTTTTGCACCATCTTCCGTTTCTAAAACAACTTCTATATTTGTTGCATAATTTGAAATGCTACCTGTAACATGAAATGGTTTATGAAACTCGTATTTTTTTACTTCAAATGTAATTTTTTTTATTTTACTCATTTTTCTCCCCCCTTTTAAATTCTATGACCTCAATTTTATATTCATAATTATTTGAATAAATATTTTCAACTTCCGTTTCTAATTCCCCCACCTGATTATCATATGGATCGCTTCTATAATACTTTTTATTTTCAAAGTCTTCATAATAATCATTATTTGCAACCATCCTAAAACCATCAAGATTTCCAAAGTAAAACTCTCTATATTCAGGGATATTTCGTCTTGCTCCCCCAAAAGACAAATCTGCTGGTAACCAGCCATATGGTTCAACATAAAATAATGCCCAATCATGCGGAGATGCAAAATATTTATTTATATACCAACCTGACTGCCATCGTGCTGGAACTCCAGCTATTCTACAAAGGGTGATAAACAGTAATGCCTGAAAACCACAATCACCTTTTAGATTTGTTGCCACAAATTGAGGAATATTTTCATATATGCTATATGGTTTTACATATGAATAATTTACATTTAATGTAATCCAGTCATATATTTTTTTAGCTTTTAGATATGGATTTTTCTCGTCTCCAATAATATCCTTAGTAAGTTTTTTTAAATAATATGTATATAAAATATGTGGTGGCTTCTCTTCAAGAAATTTTTTATATTCCGCAGGATAACCTTCTTTTACTTTTTCAGGATCGATATTATTTATCAGTTCTGAAATTTCATATTCAAATTCAACAAAAAAATCTTTTTGATTTTTTGTCAGATCTTCAAAATATATTGTTTTTTGAAGATTTTTATTAAAAACTTTATACTCTTCGTGACTTGTTTCAAGAATTTTTACATTTTTTACCTGGAATTTTTCATCTGGTAAAGGTAACCATGCTTTTATTATATCACCTTTAATATTTTCATATATAGGAGAAATTTTAATTTTTGCTCTAACATTATATTTTTTAGCAGGTGAATTTTCTTTTATAATTTCGTCCAATCTACTATGAAGCAATTCCCGCGCTTTTAAGGAACTTTCATCATTTTTCACAAACTTTTTATACTTCTCAAATTTAAACCCTATATTATATGCAAATCTTTTTTCAAAATATGCTTTCCCATCAATTATAATATAATCCAATTCCCCTTTTTGAAACAATTCTTCAAATCCTATATCTTTAAATCCTCTAATTCTTTCTTTTGCAATTTTACGTGCCTCTTCTATTGTATATGGATAATCAAGTATTAATCTGTTTATTCTTTCTTTTTCATAATTTAACCGTTTACGCAATAAATCTGGCAAGTCTCTTTCAAGCATTTTATTAATTAGATACAACGCATTTCCAATATTACCTACACTTAATTCCCTTTTTATATCTTCTGGTACCCCGACGCTCAAGAATTCCATTTTATCCCCCCTCGTATAAGTTTATGCACAACATAAAGTTTGTTATGCTAATTATTTTGATTTTATCACATAAAAATATAAAATTCAACTTTTGTTAATATAGCTTTTCGAAGAAAAATGTATTAATTTTGAGGTATAATATAATTATCTACAATAAATATATATTATCAGAAAATATAACTTTCTATAATGAGAGGTGATTTTATGATTAATATTATCTGGGATGAAAGATTGATGGAATATGATTTTGGTCCCGGTCATCCTTTGAGAAGCATCAGGTGCAAAAAAGGTATTGAAAGACTAAAAAAAGAGGAAGATTTGGAATATAATTTAATTTCTCCAGAATACGCAGAAAAAGAGGAATTAGCTTTATTCCACACTTTAGATTATATAAAAAGTATTGAAGAAAATATTGGCGGTTCTGCTGAAACACCTGTAAAAAACATGTATAATCCTGCAAGGCTTTCTGTTGGCGCAACATTAACAGCAATAAATTCAATTACTGATGATGCAAGAATTTCTGTTAACCTCTGTGGAGGTTGGCATCACGCTTTTGAAAATAGAGCAAGAGGGTTCTGTATTTTCAATGATGTTGTTATTGGCGCTAAATATGCTCAAAAGAAAGGATTTTCAAAAGTTATGATAATTGATTGGGATGTTCATCATGGCGATGGAACACAACGAGCTTTTTTAAACGATGATTCTGTGTATACCATATCTATCCATCAGGATCCTTCTACACAATATCCATATGTAAGCGGATTTACTTCTGAAAATAAAAAAACAAACCTTAATATTCCAATAACTCCTGGTGAATCCGAACAGGAAATTATGACAAGGGTTTTATCCACAATTCCAAATGAAATTAGATTCTTTAAACCGGAAATGCTTATAATTCAAATGGGTGTAGATGGTGATATGTATGATCCAATGTCATCAATAAACCTTAGCGAAAGGTTTTATAAATCCATATCAGTTGTACTGGCAAGATGTGCAAAGAAAAATAAATTTCCTGTAATCTTATTAGGCGGCGGAGGATTTAACTTTCCGAGAACTGCAGAATTATGGACATTAATTGTCAAAACTTTTTATGAAAATGTGAAATAAAAATAGCGGGAGTAAATCCCGCTATTTTGCTGATAATATGTTTTCTATTGCTTCTATTAACTTTTTTTCTTTAATAGGAATAACAAGAAAATCCTTTGCACCGTTTTTTATTGCTTCGGTAACGTATTTCTTTTCACTTGAAGATGATGTAACTATAATATTCGCCGATGGATCATTCTCAAGTATAAATGTCATAGCTTCTATACCATTCATAACAGGCATCATAAGATTCATTAAAACTATATCTGGCATTGTTTTAAAATACTCTTTTACAGCTTCTTTTCCATTTTCTGCTTCTCCAACAACCATATATCCCAGATTTTCAAGCATATCCTTTAAAATAATCCTATCAAATTTTGAATCATCTACAACCAGCACAGTTACCGGCATACTTCTCACCAACCTCACATAAGACTTTCAAATAGATTTACCTGATTTCTTTCTGGCAATCCTTTTAATATACCCATTTTTTTAAATGTTTCAACAGTTGTTTTATTTATTCCTGTTCTATTTAACAAATCCTCAATTGAAAGAAATTTCCTTTCTTCTCTTGCTTTTACAATACTAATTGCAGCTTTTTCTCCAAGATTTGGTATTTTAATAAACGGAATTCTTAATTTATTACCTTCTATAATAAAGTTTTTTGCATCTGATTTATATATATCTGGCGGTAAAAAGTCAAAACCTCTTAATATCATTTCATATGCCAATTCAAGCACAGTTAATTCATTTTTTTCCTTTACATCAAGTGACTTTGATGCCTTTAATTCAAAGATTCTTCCCTTAATTGCTGGTTTTCCTCTTAAAATAATAGCGGTATTAAATTCATCACCTTTAACAGAAAAGTATGTTGCATAAAAAGCAAGTGGATAATGCACTTTAAAATATGCAATTCTGAACGCCATACTTACATATGCCGCAGCGTGCGCTTTAGGGAAAAGATACTTTATTTTTTTACATGAACCTATAAACCATTCAGGCACTTTGTTTTTTACCATGGCCTCTTCATCTTCCGGAGCTAATCCTTTTCCCTTTCTAACCTTTTCCATAATGAAGAATGAGTGTTTTTTATCTAACCCTTTCTGTATTAAATAATTCATAATATCATCACGACAGGCAATAACTTCATCAACTGTAGCTTTTTTAGCAACAATTAAATCTCTTGCATTGTTAAGCCATACATCTGTTCCGTGGGAAAGTCCTGAAATTCGAACCAAAGCTGCAAATGTTTTGGGTTTTGTTTCTTCTAACATTCCCCTAACAAATTGTGTTCCAAATTCCGGTATTCCCAATGTCCCTACTGTTGTTTTCAATTCACTTTTCAAATCTATTCCCAGTGCTTTTGTTGAAGAAAAAATAGACATAGTTTCTTTGTCATCCATTTTTATATTAAAATATTCAACACCAGTGAGATCACTGAGCATTTTTAAAAATGTAGGATCATCGTGCCCAAGTGCATCGAGTTTTACAAGATCATCGTGGATAACATGATAATCAAAATGCGTTGTCATTGTATTTGCTTTTTTATCGTTTGCTGGATATTGAACAGGTGTAAAATCATATACATCCATATTTTTTGGAACTATCATTAAACCACCTGGATGCTGACCTGTGGTTCTTCTTGCACCTTCAATTTTTTTTGCAATTCTTAAAATTTCTGAATTTCTCATTCCAGGTGCAAATTCTTCAGCATATTTTTTTACATATCCATATGCAGTTTTTTCTGCAACAGTAGATATAGTACCAGCTCTAAATACATGTTCAGAACCAAATAACTCTTCAATAAACTTATGTGCTCTTGATTGATATTCGCCAGAAAAATTCAAATCAATATCAGGAACTTTGTCACCTTCAAATCCCATGAATGTTTCAAAAGGTATATCCTGACCATTTTTCTTCATTTCAATTCCACAATGTGGACACTTTTTATCAGGCAAATCATATCCCGAATCATAAGAACCGTCTGTAATAAATTCGCTATATTTACATTTAGGACATACATAATGTGGTGGCAAAGGATTAACTTCTGTAATCCCCATCATTGTTGCTACAAGAGATGATCCTACAGATCCCCTTGACCCAACAAGATAACCATCATCATTGGATTTTTTTACAATTTTCTGGGCCATTAAGTATAAAACTGCATAACCATGATTTATAATAGAATTTAATTCTCTTTCAATACGCGCTTTTACTATTTCCGGAAGAGGATCTCCGTATATTTCCTTTGCTTTTTCCCAGCTCATTTGTCTTACTGTATCATCTGCACCCTCGATAATTGGCGGATGCAGCTTTCCTTCAAGCGGCTGTATTTCTTCTATTAAATCTGCAATTTTATTTGTATTTTCAATAACGATTTCTTTTGCTATATTTTCATCTTCAAATATTTCGTATGCTGCATCTAACATTTCTTTTGTTGTTCTAAAGTATTTATTGGAATTATATACATGTTTTTTCTGGCCTTTTGTGGCAGAGCCGATTATTAACGCATCTCTTATTTTTTTATCCTCTTTATTTAGATAATGCGCATTAGATGTCATAACAACAGGTATATTAAAATCTTTCGCACTATTATATATTACCCTATAAAATTCCTTTATCTGTTCTTTATCAACATTTTTATGTTCTATACTGTCAAGAGGTTGTATTTCTATATAATCATACATACTAATCAACGAATTTATTTCATCCTGTGAAGCTCCTCTTGAATATTCTTCATAAATAAGGTTTTTTGTACAGCCACTACCTATTAAAAGCCCTTCTCTATTTTCAAGTAACTCACTTAATAAAACTGTGGTATCCCTATAAAAATATTCTGTATGTGCTTTAGAAACTAATTTATATAAATTTTTCAAACCTGTTCTATTTTTTACCAACACAGTAGCATGATGCTTTCTTAACTTTTTAAAATCAATCATTTTTTCAAGATTCATTAAGGAATTTATTTCTTTTATTCCTCTTCCTCTGGCTTTTTCAAGGAGTTTTAAAAATACCTTGGCTGTTATTTTAGCATCTTCATGAGCTCTATGATGTTCAAAATTTTCCAGGCCCAAAGACTTAACCACTTTATCAAGTGAATGCCCACCTTTAAGATTTAACAAAGCTCTCGCCATAGCCAATGTGTCTATATACGGTTTTACAAGATCTATATCCATTATTTCTTTTACCCATCTTCTTAAAAACCTGTAGTCAAAATTGGCATTATGAGCAACTAAAATGCTATCTCCTATAAAATCCATAAATTCTGGGAGAACATCGGATATATCCGGTGCGTCTTCCAGCATTTCATTGGTTATTCCTGTTATTTGTTGAATCTTCAAAGGAACAGGTTTTGATGGTTTTATAAGTTTATGGAAAATATCTGTAATTTGTCCATTCTCAATCTTTACAGCACCAATTTCTATTATTTCTTCTGCATTTGGATCAAAACCGGTAGTTTCAAAGTCAAATACAACAAAATCTGCATCAAATCCATATTCTTTATCTAAATTATATGCAATTGAAACCTTGTTATTTACAACATTAATTTCACAACCAAAAATTGGTTTTATACCCTTCTTTTTAGCAATGCTATAAAACGTTGGTATTGATTGAACAACTTCATGATCAGTAATCGCAACAGCTTTATGCCCCCACTTAGCTGCTGTTGAAACTAACTCTTCTACATCAAGAACCGAATCAAGAGCACTAAACTTAGAGTGCGCATGTAATTCCACTCTTTTTTCTTCACAATCATCTATTCTTTCTTTTGTTTCTGTTTTTAGTATATTAAAAGGTATTATTACATATTCTTTCTGAAATTCATCATATTGTATCTTACCTTCAACCTTTATGCTATCTCCTACAGATATTTCATTATTTACTTTTTCAGCATTATTTTTAAACGATTTGATTGTTATTGAATCCCTATTATCAGTAATATATAAAGTAACAATAATTGCCCTGTCGTTAAATTCTTTGAAAAACACCTTTCCTTCAACTACAACATTAGATGTATGATACATTACTTCATTTAATTTATCAATAGGCACAGATACCTTCTTAAAATAAGAACCTATAATCACTTTGTCTTTTTCATTATCTTCATTTTTTATATTATCTGAAAATTCATTATTAACTACAGCCTGAGGCACTGTATTTACAGGTATATGCTCATTATTATATTCATTATTGTGATAATCAAAATCATTTTCGTCAGATAATTCATTATAATCTATGTTTAAGGATTCATCGTAAATAAACTCATATTCTGGTAAATACCCCAATGTCCTCGAAACAATATTTTCTACATTTTTTCTATATTTTCTAACTCTATCAAATGCAAATTTATTAGCCACTCTAAATACAAGGGAATTATTTTCTATATCTGGAACTATAAACCTTAAATAATTTTCTTCACTATTACCGGCAATTAGGTCCAGCCATTTTTCTAATATATACGCTGGTTCCTTCTTATTAAGAAGTTTTATTTTAACAGGTTTCTTTGATAGTCTTGAAAAGAAACGCTTATATAATCTTTCTTCTGATTCGCTAAGTGGATCAAATAACTTTAAAATTAAATATGAATCTTCTTCAATTTCACCATCAAAATCAAAAGGATAAAATCCCAATTTAGAAATAACATATTCAGAAATTTTCACGGAGTACCCTCCATATTATTTTTTTATTTTTTATTTTTTATATTTTTTTCATTGCCTGAGTAGCTGCAACTAAATCAATATCCCAAACTGGTGAGAACGGTGGTGAATATGCTAAGTCCATATTTCTTAACATATCAACTGTACCGTTATTATATATTAATGAAGTTATTGCATTTAATCTTGGATGAATTTCGCCACCTACAAATTGAGCGCCTAAAATCCTTCCTGTTTTCTTTTCGAAAACCAATTTCATTAATATTTTCTTTGAACCTTTATAATAATGTGCTTTACTACCTGATTTTATAACAACTGCTTCAGCATCAAATCCTTTTTCAAGCGCTTCTTTAAGTGTTAAACCTGTCTTTGCATACTCAATATCTTCAAATTTAGTAATTAATGAACCAACAACACCTATAAATGAGTCATTGCCTCCTGAAATATTTTTACCTGCAATTCTTCCCTGTTTATTAGCTGTTGTTCCAAGTGGAATATATACATTTTCATTTGTTATAAAATGATTTACAGTTGCACAATCTCCTGCGCTATATACGTCTTTTATATTGGTTTCCATTTTGTTATTAACTATAATAGCACCATTTTTAGCCATTTCCAATCCTTTACCCTGTAAAAATGCCGTATTTGGTCTAACTCCAATTGAAACAATTACCATATCTGCTTCATATGTATTTTCATCGGTTAATACTTTAAATTTACCGTTTTCTTTTATAATATCTTTTGCAAAGGTATTAAATACAAGTTTTACACCTTTTGATTCAATTGCTGTTTTAAACTCTTCATGAATTTCTGGCTCAATACTTCCCAATAAATGATCCATTCCTTCAATTATCGTAATTTCTATACCATGTGATTTTAAAGCTTCTGCTGTTTCAACACCTATAAATCCTCCACCAATAACAATTGCCGTTTCTGGACTTTTTTCATTTATAAATTTTAAAATTGAAGCTGCATCATCAGGATTTCTTAATTTAAATATTCCTTCTTCTCCCCATGCTTTAAAATCAGGAATTATTGGTGAAGCACCTGTTGAAATAACCAGCTTTTTATATGAAACCTCTTTTTCTTCATCACCTGATTTTACATATAAAATCTTATTTGAAAAATCAACTTCATATACTTCATGATTTACAAATACATCTGCACCTTTTTTTTCTTTAAATGTTTCTGGTGTTAAAGCTATTACTGCTTCTGGAGATTTTACGTCGCCACTAATTACATATGGCAATCCACATCCACCATATGAAATATATGGTTCTTTTTGAAATATAGCAATTTTTAAGTCTTTATTACCTCTTTTTGCACTTGCAGCGGCACTTGTTCCAGCTGCTACTCCTCCAATAATTACAACATCATATTCCTGTTTTACCATTGCAACAACCTCCTATAGTCATTTTATTTTTAATTATTTATTTACTTTAATAAATCATAATACGATAAAAGAGAAAGATATATTGAATATGTAAGATATACAATACTCGGAATATAAAATAACTTATTTTTACCAAGCGTTGTATTTCCAAATAACGATATACCAAACCATTGAATTCCGCTTTTCGATATCAAATAAACAATAGAAAAAATCATCAATAACGAAACTATAAACTTTAAAATACAGGTTATTCTATACCATTTTAAAGATTCTTTTAAATAATAAATAGCATTAAATTGTTCAATTATACTATATAATAAAAACAATATACCCAAAATCATTATCCCTTTTGTTTCAAAAGAAAAATGCGTTCCAAGCATACTTTGAAGTAATTCTTTTTCAAAATTTATAAAAAGAATTATTGAAATTAAAAACAACGAAATTAAAAAATTAAAGCTGGAAAATACAATTTTCAACCATCCAACTCCAGCATTTGAGGAAAACGAAAGTTTTTTTAATTCCTTATGAATTTTTTCTTCATCGCTTTTTTGTGCTTTTATTGTTTTTAAATGTTCGGATAAAGTATTTCTTTTCTTTTTTATGGGTTTTTTTTCCGGTCTAATTTTTAAAGTTGCCATTATAACCTCCAGATACTATACATATTAAAATATTTTAGAAAATCGTTGAGCCCTTGTGGCATCTATAAAGCAAAAACGGATTAAATTTGGTTGGTTAAATTCCTTTGAAAAATCTTCAATAGCCTTTTTATAAACATCGCAGGCTTTATCAAAAGGATATCCAAAAATACCTGAACTTATCGCAGGAAATGATATGGATTTTATATTTAACTCATTGGCTTTTTTTAACGAATTATATATTGCATTATATAATAATTCTTCTTCATTTTCATTGCCGCCATGCCATACCGGTCCAACAGCATGAATTACATATTTTGCCTTTAAATTACCACCTGAAGTTACTCCAACATTTCCAGTTTTAATTATACCATTCTTTTTTACCAATTCATCGCTTTCTTTTTGAATAATATATCCTCCTGCTCTCGCAATAGCTGCTGCAACTCCACCACCATGTGAAAGATAAGAATTAGCTGCATTAACAATTGCATCTACATCTTCTTTTGTTAAATCACCAACAACAATCTGAAATTGAATATTATTTATTTTTTTCTCAAAGATAACCTTATTCATACTTATCACTCCCATAATAAGAGTTATATTAATTATACATATATAGAATAAAAGTTATTTTACTAAAATATTATATCATAGAAAAATGAACTAAATAAAAAAGCCAACCCTGAGGTTGACTTTAATTAATTTTTGAAGATTAGCAATCAAGGTTTGAGTGTTTTTAATTATTGGACAACCTAATTCATTTTTATAATATTTAAAAGAAAAATATTAAATATGCTGTTCCGAGGATTAAAGGTATCAAAACTGGAAGCACAGACATTTTCATATATTCGGCAAAGGTTATGGTTTTCTGGTAGTTTTTTTCTAATAATGAAACACCTACAAGATTTTGTACTGCTCCAAGAGGAGTTAAGTTCGTTCCAAGGTTTGCCCCTATTGCATATGCATACCACAAATCAAATGGCGCTCCATTCATTACAAGTAATTTTATAACAGGTGCCATAATTAATGTCCCTGGAACTGCACTTAAAAACGGAATAGTAAACGCTGAAATCCATGCTATAACTATCATTAATACTTTTGGTGTTCCCATTAACGGATCAAATAAATGTGCAATTGCCTGAGTAACACCAATCTCTTCAAGAGAATAAGCTATAGTAAATAATCCTGCATAAAAGAACATTGTGTCCCAATCTAAATCTTTTGACATACTTTCAAAATCTTTTTGTGTTAATAACATCAATGTCAATGCACCAATAACAGCAATTAATGCAAGATCTATATTTATAGCTGAGTGAAACATAAACCCTGCCAGAACTATTGCAAAAACAATAATCCCCTTATACATTAATGATTTATTTTCAATTGCTTTTGTAGGATCAATAGTTGAAAGCTTTTCTTTTAATCTCTGATTATACACCTTTGAATCCACTTTATTTGTAACCTTAAATATAAATAATACACTTAAGAACGAAATAGCTGTTATTGGAAGCATTTTACCTAAAAACGTGGCGAAATCCAATTCACCAATTGATCCAAGAACAATATTTAAAGGACTACCTATCAATGTGCTCATACCGCCAATATTATCTATATAAATGGATAACATTAAAAATGGTATGGGGTTAACTTCTAAAGTATCAGCAATCAAGAAGATAATTGGAGCCATAAGCATAATGGTTATAAGATTATCAAGAAAAGCAGAAAATAAAGCTATAACAAGCATAATAAGAAAAATAACAACCCAGAATTTATACCTGCTCATTTTTATGGCATTAATTGCAACAAATGTAAAAAAACCACTTTCTTTTAGAATTTCTACAATAATCATCATACCAAGTAAAATACCAAGTGTTTCAAAACTAACTATGTTACCAACATTTTCAAATTCAAGTCCTTCAACAGGTTTTAATATAAATAATAACGTTCCAAAGAAAAAAGTAATAATCGATTTTTTTACATTTCTTGCAAAAATAATAAAATAATACGCCACAATAGTGATTCCCAAGACCAAGAGCTCTGACATCATATCGCCTCCAATTGATAGAATAGTCTATCGTAATTAAACTCCTTTATTTTAAAATATACTTGAAATATTTTTTAAGGTTTAAAAACGTTTTTATAAGTAGAATTGGATAAATTTTATCATATATTATTTTTTTTGATATTTTTGTATGTTAAACACAAATTTTACTGAAAGAACTTCATAATTTTCATAAAATGTGTTAGAATTAATAGTGATTCGCAAAACGGAGGTGATAATATGTTTGATAATTTTACAGATAGAGCTGCAAAAGTATTTATCGAAGCACAAAACGAAGCAAGATTTATGGGGCATCCATACGTTGGAACTGAACACTTATTACTTGGTTTATTAAAAGTTGGAGGAAAATACCTTTCTCAAATATTCTCATATTATAATCTTACATATGGAAAAATCAAAGCTGAAATAACCAATATTGTAGGTGTAAATGCAACACATAACATTGTTGGTGCTTCACCGCAACCAACACCAAGGGCAAAAAGAATTATTGAATTAGCATATGACGAATCAGAAATTTTAGGAACAACTCAAATTGATGCCGAACATTTATTACTTGGCATTTGCAGGGAAGGCGAAGGTATTGCCGCACATGTTTTAAGAAGAATAGGTATAAACCTTGTTGAAATGAGGAAAAAACTCGCTGATCTCATGATGAATAAAGAAAAAAGCGAGGAAACAGATATTACAATGTTTGAAGAAGAAAATGAAGAAAGGATAAGACAAAAACAAAATGCTATAAAGCAACTGGAAGGATATGGCTCTGATCTTACTGAAAAAGCTGCTAAAAATCTGCTCGATCCTATTATAGGAAGAGAAGTTGAAATTAGAAGAGTTATGGAAATTCTTGCAAGAAGAAAAAAGAATAATCCTGTTTTAATCGGTGAAGCAGGAGTTGGTAAAAGTGCTATAGTTGAAGGTTTAGCAGAAAGAATTGTAAAAGGTGATGTTCCAGAAGTATTAAAAAACAAAAGTATTTTCTCGCTTGATTTAACTTCACTTGTTGCTGGAACAAAGTATCGTGGCGAATTTGAAAAGAGAATGAAGAAATTAATGCAAATTCTCGAAAAAAATAAAGACATAATATTGTTTATAGATGAATTGCACATGATAGTTGAAGCTGGAGCTGCAGAAGGATCTTCAATGGACGCTGCAAATGTTTTAAAACCAGCTTTAGCAAGTGGAGATATAACTATAATCGGTGCAACCACACCTTCAGAGTATAGAAAATTTATAGAAAAAGATCCTGCATTGGAAAGAAGATTCCAGAAAATATATGTAAATGAACCAACATATGAAGAAGCAATTGAAATCTTAAAAGGAATAAAATCAAAATACGAAGAGCATCATAAGGTAAAATATACAAATGAAGCAATTGAAGCTGCTGTAAATCTTTCACTAAGGTATATTACAGATAGATTTTTACCGGATAAAGCTGTTGATTTAATAGATGAAGCTGGTGCACGATCCAGATTAAATGCTTTAACATTACCAGCAAATCTTAAAAAGATGCTAAATAAAATTTCTGAGCTTGAAAACAAAAAAGATTATTACGCTCAAAATGATGAGTATGACAAAATAGAAGAAATAAAAACAGAATTGGTAAAATTAAAATCAAAATACAAAAAGAAATATAAAGAATGGCGCGAAAAAGCCGAAAAGGAAATTATAGAAATCACAGATGAACATATATCTGAAGTTGTTTCTGATTGGACTGGCGTTCCACTTAAAAAGCTTGAAATGTCTGAAATGGAAAGATTGCTTAATCTTGAAGCTGTATTACACGAAAGAGTTATTGGTCAGGATGATGCAATAAAAGCCGTTTCCAAGGCAATTAGAAGAGCAAGAAGCGGAATTAAAGATCCAAAAAGACCAACAGGAGTATTTTTATTCCTTGGACCAACAGGAGTTGGTAAAACAGAATTGGCAAAAACAATTGCTGAATATCTTTTCGGAGATGAAAAGGCACTTGTTAGAATTGATATGTCTGAATACATGGAAAAATTCAATGTTTCAAGACTTGTTGGAGCACCTCCAGGATATGTTGGATATGAAGAAGGAGGTCAGCTTACAGAGGCTGTAAGAAGAAGACCATATTCTGTAATACTTCTTGACGAAATAGAAAAGGCACATCCTGATGTATATAACTTATTATTACAGATAATGGATGATGGAAGATTAACTGATTCACAGGGAAGAATTGTGGACTTTAGAAACTCTATAATTATCATGACAAGTAATCTTGGAAGTGAATCAATTAATAAATCAAAACGTTCAATGGGATTTGTCGATGAAGAATCAGAAGAGAAAAAATACAAAGAAATAAAACTATCTGTAATGGAAGAAGTTAGAAAAGCCTTTAAACCTGAATTCTTAAACAGACTTGATGAAACAGTAGTATTCCATCCATTAACCAAAGAACATATGAAAGAAATTATAAAAATTCAATTAAATGATCTTGAAAAAAGACTTAAAGAAAAGGACTTACACATTAAAATAAAAGATTCAGCTGTAGAATTATTAATTGAAAAAGGATTCGATCCTATCTTTGGCGCAAGACCTCTAAAAAGAGCCATTCAAAGATATCTTGAAGATCCGCTTTCAGAAGAAATATTAAGAGGAAGATTTAAAGAAGGAGACAAAATAATAATAGATACTAAAAACGGCGAAATACACTTTAAAAAAGGACGAAGTTCTAAACCAAAACAGAAGGTGTCATAATGAGTAAAAAGAGACAAAATTACTTTGTTTGTTCTAATTGTGGATACGAATCAACAAAATGGTTTGCAAAATGTCCTTCATGTAATGAATGGAATACCGCGGTAGAATTTACCGCGGATCTTTTTGATGATAAAGCAAACATAAACATAAAAACAGAACCAACAGAATTGCTATTTTTAGACGATGAAATAAACGAACCGGAAAAATTAAAAACAGGATTCAAAGAATTAGACGAAGTCTTAAATGGCGGTTTTGTTGAAAGTGGTGTGTATCTATTAGCCGGTGAACCTGGCATAGGAAAAAGCACTTTACTTACACAAATATCCTCATCTGTTGGTAGTGAAAATATGGTAATATACGTTTCCGGAGAAGAATCTGCAGAACAGGTATTTCAGCGATTTAAACGACTGGGAATAAAAAAAGATGGAAGTAAAATTGGCTTAATCTTTGAAAATTCACTTGAACGGATAATATCTGTAATTGAAAAATTAGAAGAAAAACCAACTATGTTAATAATAGATTCAATACAAACATTAAAATCAGAAAATTTTTCTTCTTTTGCCGGGAGTATTCTTCAGGTAAAAGAAGTTACACGTTATTTATCCGAATATTGTAAAAAGAAGGGCATCACGCTTATAATAGTGGGCCATGTAACAAAAGGCGGCATTATCGCCGGACCAAAGGTTTTAGAACATATGGTTGATGCTGTTTTACAATTTGAACTGGAAAAAACTTCTGGTTTAAGAATGCTTAGAATTTTAAAAAACAGATATGGTCCCACTGACGAACTATTAATGTTTGAAATGACACAAAAAGGATTAATTCCAATATCTGAATATACAAATTATTTTCTTAAAGATTATAAAACTGCTTCTGGAAATGTTTTGACAATTGTAAAGGAAGGAAGCAAATTAATTCCAATAGAAATACAGGCACTGGTTAGCAAACCTGTATATGGAAACCCAAGGCGTGTAACCTCAGGTGCCCCTTTAGATAGACTACTAATGATTATAGCAGTTTTAAGCAAGAGATTGAGGCTTCCAATTGAATCAAAAGATATATTTTTAAGTACATCGGGAGGATTTAAAATTTCCGATACTTCAAGTGATTTAGCAATTGCATACGCATTGCTTTCTTCGCTATTTGATATATCAACTGGCGGTTCTATTGTTGTAATGGGAGAAATAGGACTTGATGGAAATATAAGAAATATAAACAATCTTGAAAAAAGAATTGAATTTTCAAAAAAATTAGGAATTGATTATATTGTAATACCAAATTCTAAGAAGATTAAAAATAATGAACACATAAAAATTTCAAATCTCAGTGAATTAGTAAAAAGATTCTTTGCATAAGGCAGGTGATATAATGACTCCAAAAAACGACATTACAGACATACTTTCATTACTTGCTCCTGGTAAAAAATTAAGGGATGGAATAGACCTTATAATTTCAGCTAATTTAGGAGCCCTAATTTTCTTAACTGATAATGCAGAAGAACATTTAAGCAAAGGATTAATCCAGCTTGGTTTTGTTATAGATACAGAATTTGAGCCGGAGAGAATGTATGAACTTGCAAAAATGGATGGAGCAATTGTTTTAAATAAAGATGCCACAAAAATCTTATATGCAAATGCTCAATTAAATCCTTCAAGTAATATTCCGAGTTTTCAAACTGGCATGAGGCATAGAACGGCAGAAAGAATGGCAAAACAAACAGATGAAATACTCATAGCAGTTTCAAAAAGAAGAAATCAGGTTTCAATATATTACGGTACAAACAGCAGGGTACTATATCCAGAAACTATAATCCTTCCTCGTTTAAACCAGGAAATTGCCGTTGCACAAAGATATAAGCAAAGCTTCTTTGAATTGCTTTCAGAAATTAATATTGCAGAAATGGAAAACAGGGTAATATTATCCACAGTTGTTGAAGCAATATCAAAAGGATTCATGACATTAAAAGTAGCTCAAAAAGCAGAAAAATACCTTCTCGAACTTGGAGAAGCTGCAGAAAGTTCAAAATTGGAAATAAATGAAATATATAGAATCACTCCAAGATATCTTGGAGCATTAATTATGGATTATTCAAAAGATCTTCTCGATTTCCAATATCCCCAGGAAGCTTTAAAATTATTTGACGGATTTAAAACAGAAGAATTTTTAAATATGAAACTAATCTCTCAAAAACTTGGGTATGATATAGAAACAGAAAATGACCTTGAAGAATTCTTTGTAACTCCAAGAGGATTTAGACTATTATATTCAACGAGAATACCTTCAATTATTGTAAGAAATGTTGTTGAAACATTCAAAAATCTCGAAACATTAATGAAAGCAAACATGGATGAATTAATAAACGTTCCGGGTATAGGTAAAAAACGCGCTGAAAGAATCAATAGAGCCATAAGAAGGAAAAATGAATTCTCAGAAAAATTAAGCTCAGAAATGGAGGATCATAAATGAAAATAGTCGCCAATAACAAACAGGCAACCTTTCAATATCATATTCTTGAAAAATATGAAGCGGGAATAGAACTTTTGGGTTCAGAAGTGAAATCCATTAGAGATGGAAGAGTAAATTTAAAAGATGCTTTTTGCAAAATAGAAAAAGGGGAAATTTTCTTATACAACGCTCATATTAGTCAATATAAAAACGCTTCTGTTTTCAATCACGATCCAGAAAGGCCAAGAAGATTGCTTATGCATAAATATGAAATATTAAAACTGGATCAAAAAGTTAAAGAAAAAGGATTAACAATAATTCCTCTAAAGATGTATATTAATAGCAAAGGGCTTGTAAAGGTAGAAATAGCTCTCGTTAAAGGTAAAAAATTATATGACAAGAGAGAAGATATTGCAAAACGCGATCTTGAAAGAAGATTAAGAAAGAATTTAAAATACGACATGTGAGGTAATAAAGTATGGAAAAAGCCATTGAAATGAAAAACGTAACAAGAAAATTTGGAGATGTGATTGCTCTTAACAATATAAACTTTACAGTTGACGAACAAAAAATTGTCGGATTATTAGGACCAAACGGTGCAGGAAAATCCACTTTAATGAAAATCATCTCTACATTAATATTACCTTCATCAGGAAGCGTTAAAGCATTTGGATATGATGTTGTAAAAGAAAAGGATAAAGTAAGAAAAATTATTAGCCTTGTATCAGACTACACAGTTCTTGAAGATGAGCTTACACCATATGAAAATTTAATTTTATTTGGAAAAATAAGCAATGTAAGAGACGATTTAAAATCACGAGCAATTGAATTACTGGAAGATTTTGGACTTTCAATATATAAAAACAGACTCACAAAAAATCTTTCATCTGGAAATAAACAAAAATTAAATATAGCCCGTTCTTTAATAAAAAATCCAAAATTACTTCTTTTAGATGAACCAACTATAGCTATAGACGTTGAAACATCTCGATTTATAAGAGAATATATATTGGATGAAAATATTAAAAACAAAAAGACAATACTCATTTCTTCGCATTATATGTGGGAAGTTGAACAAATAGCTTCAGAAGTTGCTATTATTGTTGATGGAAAAATCGTTGAATACGATAAAATGATAAACCTCATGAAAAAATTTGAAGACAAACTCTCCATTATAGAAATAGAGCTGGAATCTCAGGAATACCTGAAAGATATTGAAGAACTTAAAAACAATGAAAATATACTTGGATTAAAAATTATTTCCTCAACAACAGCAATTATAGAAACTCCATTAAAAATAAATGAATTTGAAAAATTATTAAAAGATAAAAATATAAAATGTTCCTTCAGACAAATGAAAATATCCCTGGAAGACGTATATTCATCGGTAACAAAAGGAAGATTTTAATGGAGAGATTGGATAAATTCCTTGCAAATGCAAAGGTTGGGACACGTTCTGAAGTAAAAAAAATTATTAAAGCCGGTGTTGTAAAAGTAAACGGTAAAACAATAAAAAAGCCCGAATTTAAAGTCTCAGAAAACGATGAAATAACGGTCAATAACAAAAAAATAATACCACACAAAAACATTTATATTATAATTAACAAACCAAAAGGCTACCTTTCAGCAACATACGATAAAAAAGACAAATACGTCCTTCAATTAATAAACCACCCATATAAAAATGAATTAAAAATAGCAGGAAGACTTGATAAAGATGCACATGGTCTATTAATACTTACCAATGACGGTGAATATATACATAAAATTATTTCTCCCAAAAAAGACATTTACAAAACCTATGAAGTAATAGTAAAAGGAGAGATTACTGAAGAAAAATTGGAAAAATTAAAAAAAGGAATCAAATTAAAGGATTTTACCACAAAACCTGCAATAATAGAAAAGGTAGAAAACCAAAAAATTACAATTAAAATCTCCGAAGGAAAATTTCATCAGGTAAAACGTATGATGAAAGCTGTTGGGCTTGAAGTAATTGATCTCAAAAGAATTGCTATAGGAAATATAACCTTACCAGAAAACTTAAATGATGGAGAATGGATAGAACTTATTAATAATAAGATATAATGCGGTTCCTATGGATACAAAATATCCATATGGAACCTTTTCTTTTCCCTTTTTTAATTGATAAAATAACGCTATCAACAAGGAAATCAACATAATATCAAAAACCGATTCGCCAAAACACATCCCAATTCCTGCAAGCAGTATTTGATCACCTTTCCCTAACTTTCCTTTTCTAACAAATATCCATAATGTCAAATACAAATATATGGCAACGAAGATATTTTTCGCTGAAAAGCTAAAAATAACACCTAAAAATAAAATTGCATAATTTAAAATATCCGGTATTAAAAACGTATTAAAGTCTATAATTCCTATCATCATTATTATAATATAAACAAAAAAATCCATTGAAAGTCCATATAATAAAAGAACAAAAAGAGCTCCCGATAAAATCGGGAGTAAGTATAAATTATTAATTTTATTTTCATCTTTAATCCTGTAAAATATCTCTTTCATTACCTTCAAGCAACTCCTCCAGAATATTTTTCATACCATAATAATACCATGGATACTTTTCCTTCATTTCCCTAATAAGCAATTTTGCCTCTTCTTTTTTCCCAGTTTTTAACATCGGTATAGCCAATAAAATTCTAAAATGTTCATAATCTTTATTTTTATCAAGGAACTTATTAATAAACTTCTCAACATTTTCATACTTTCCATTCTGGAACATTACCTTTGCCCAGATTTCAACATCACTCACATATTCAGGCTGGGAATTTGCAATCTCTTCCTGCAATTCATCAGCTTCAATAGTTCTTTCAAGTTTTCTATAAATATCTATTAACTCATATTTTGCCAGAATACTCTTTGGATATTTATTTAAAAATTTCTCCAATATTCTTGCAGCTTTCTTAAAATTCTTTGATTGCCTATATGCATCAGCAATCATAAAATATGTTACCGTATTTTCTGGCATTAACTCAACTTCTTTTAACCAGATCTCTGCGGCTTTTTCATATTCTCCAAGATTAAAATATGTTTCTCCCAATTCTGACAATGCTGCTATATTCCATGGATCCTGTTTAACAGCCAATTCCAAATATTTCTTTCCTTCTTCAAGATTCCCCTCTTCAACAAGCACAGAACCTAAAATTTCATATGCTGGTGTATAATTTGGATCGATCTCAATCATAAACTTGACAATTTCCTTTAATTCATCGAAATTGTGATGGTCTGCATAATCAAGAATTATATCATAAAGTTCATTAAGCGTGGCATGATTAAAATCAGAAGGTTTTAAATCAAACTCTTTTAAATAAGCAAGAAATTCGGAGAAAATGAAAGGCTGGGTAACAAAATTTGAAGAAATTCCAGGAATATTATCAGCAAGTATTTTTATCTTCTTTGCTTCGTTCATTAACTTCTTATTCGACTTTAAGTCTGCCATTAACAAATCTAAATCTCCTTCATACATAACTTCTGCGAGCATTACAGGAAAAACTGTATCTGTATTTATTTCAATCTTTTCTCCATCTAAATCTAAAATTGTCACTGTCTCCATAACTATCTCCCCCTATATTTAATATTGTCGTAATTTTATTTTATCATTTTTAACATAAAATAATAAACAGGATATTGTGCAATCATTATCAATCATCTCATCTTAGAATTGAATATTTATGATTATCAAAACAAATTTAAGATGTATCTACGGAAAGGAGCAAAACATGAAGAATTTTAAAGCTTTTATCTCATTAATTATAATTATATCAATATACTCAATAATAATAGAACCATTTTCTTTGCAAAAAAGCTATCTCAGCATTGACATTCCTGAATATAATGGAAATATAAAAATAATACATATTACCGATCTGCATATGTATAAATACATATTTTTTCATGACAAGATTTTAAATGAAATAAAAAAAGAAAATCCTGACTTAATATTATATACTGGAGACTCTATAATAAAAAATACAGAACAAAAAGACTTAACCCTCTTTTTCAAATTGCTAGGTGAAATTGCACCTGTTTATTTAATATATGGAAATTGGGATTACTATGATATAAATAAAGTAAATAATGCCTACAACAACAAAAACATTCACATAATAAATGACAATACCACTATACTTAAAATAAAAGAATTAAATCTAAAATTAATTGGGCTTCCTATATATAAACAAATAACCAGAATCGACACAACACCGGCAAGCTACACAATAACCCTCGAACATATCCCAGACACAATATTTTATAACAAAGAAGTCTTTGATCAATCAAATCTCATCCTTGCCGGTCATACACATGGCGGACAGATATACATTCCTTATTTAACAAAAAAAATACTAAAAAAATATGCCTTTTATTTAAGAGGAAAAAAAGAACTTGATAAAGATAAAATCATGTATATAAACAGAGGCCTTGGAGCATGGTTTAATATAAGGCTTTTCTCATCACCAGAAATACTGGTAATAGAATTACATTAAAATTTAATACAATTGTTTATTAAAATATAAATACTTCCTTGACTAAGAAAGGAGAATATGTTATAATTTGCTCAGACAAAAAAATTATAATATAGAGGTGAATAACATGAAAAAAGGGATACACCCAGAAATGAAGCTTATTACTGTAAAATGTGCATGTGGAGCAGAACATCAACTTTACAGTACAGAAGATAATTTCCGTGTTGATGTTTGTTCACACTGTCACCCATTCTACCTTGGTGAAACAAGTTCACAAATCATCGACACAGAAGGTAGAGTACAGAAGTTTAAGAATAAGTATGCTAAATTCCTTAACTCATAAGTGGGAGGTTAACCTCCCATATTAATCATTTATAAATCACTTTATTATGGAGGTAGTATTTGTGACTAAAAGTACGGCATTTGGGGAAACTGTGAAAGTAACGGTAAAAGACATTAAAAAATTCGGAGCTTTTGTTACATTAGAATCTGGTGAAGAAGGATTTATTCACATTTCTAAAATTTCAAATGACTACGTAAAGAACATCTCAGACTTTTTAAAGGTTGGACAGGAACTCGAAGGAAAAATTATCGGAAAAACAAAAGACGGAAAAGTTGAACTCTCCTTAAAAACTGAAGATGCTCAGGAAGAAAAGAAAGATGAAGAATTCGAAAAGAAACTTTCAAGATTCTTAAAAGACAGCGACAGGAAACTTTCTGAGTATTCAAGAAGACTTGATAAGAAAAGAGGTGGCAAGGGGAGAAGATAATAAAACAAAATTATTGGGGGATTAAAAAACGGTCCAGATTTATCTGGACCGTTTTGTTTATTACTTACTATTACTACCAGTTGTTGATGTCGTAGATTTAGAAGTTGAAGATGACTTTGAATCATTTATATAAAAACCGCTTCCTTTAAATGCAATACCCACTCTTCCTATACCTTTTTTAGCAACTCCACCGCATTTTTCACAAAAAACTTCAGGAGTTTCATTCATTCCATGCATTACAGTAAATTCATGACCGCATTCCTGACAAACATATCTATAAATCGGCATCTTTTCACCCCCGTTCTAAAATTATTTATTATGATTTCAAGTAAATTTTAACAATATTATATTTATATAATATGTCACATCTTTTAAAATCAAAAAAAATTTTATCCACCTCTTTCAGAAAAAATCATATCAATTAACTGAAATTTAATTTTAACTTGAATTAAATAGAGATTTAGTGTATAATATTTTTTGAGAATACGAAAAAAGGAGGAATTTTTTGTGTCAGCATTAACAGTATTAGCCATTATAGTACATATAGTTTTATCCATTGCTTTAATCTATTTTGCATTACACAGAATGCAGAAAAATGCCGAACTTGGTGGAGCATTTGGTTCAGGTGCAGCTCATACAATGTTCGGTAGAGAAAAAGGATTTGATCCAGCTGCAAAAATGGCATTATGGACAGGAGTATTGTTTATGATTTCTTCATTTATAGTTACTGCACTTCTTGCGAGGTGATTAAGTAGTGGACGTAGAAAAGCAGCTTGAGATAATAAAAAGAAACACAGTTGATTTAATCAATGAAGAGGAATTAAAGGAAAGACTTAAAGAAAAAAGTAAATTAAGAATTAAATTAGGAGTAGATCCATCAAGGCCGGATCTACATCTTGGTCATGCTGTAGTATTAAAAAAATTAAGAGAATTTCAGGATTTAGGCCATCAAGTTGTACTTATCATTGGTGACTTCACTGCAAGAATTGGTGATCCTTCAGGAAGATCAAAAACAAGACCTATGCTCACCCTTGAAGAAGTAAAGAAAAATGCAGAATCCTATCAAAAACAGGCATTTAAAATCTTAGACAAAGAAAAAACAGAGGTTAGATATAATGGTGAATGGTTTGACAAAATGACATTCCACGATGTAGTTAAACTTTCCTCACATTACACCGTTGCAAGAATGCTTGAAAGAGATGATTTTGCCAAACGTCTTGCAAACAATGAACCTATTAGCGTATCTGAATTTTTATATCCTCTTGCTCAGGCATATGATTCAGTAATGGTTGAGTCTGACATTGAAATAGGGGGAACTGATCAATTATTTAATTTATTGGTTGGAAGAAAAATTCAGGAAGCATATGGCCAGAAATCACAAATTGTATTAACAATGCCTATAATTGAGGGAACAGATGGCCATCTAAAAATGAGTAAATCATATGATAATTACATTGCATTTGAAGATGAACCATTTGATATGTATGGAAAAGTAATGTCTATTCCTGACACATTAATATTGAAGTATATGAGACTTGCCACAGATGTTCCAGAAAACGAAATAAAAGAATATGAAAAACAAATGAAAGAAAATTCCGTAAATCCAAGAGACATAAAAATGAAACTCGCATATGAAATTGTAAAATTCTTCCATGGAAAAGAAAAGGCGGAATATGCTCAAAATGAATTTGTAAAAGTTTTCCAGAAAAAGGATATTCCCGATGAAATGGAAGAATTAACAGTTGAAAAAGAAATAACAGCTATTGATTTATTAATGAAAACGAATTCAATTTCAAGTAAAAGTGAAGCAAAAAGATTAATAAAGCAGGGTGGAGTTAGAATAAATAAAACGAAAATCAATGATCCTTTCCAATTATTGGAAATTAAAGACAATGACATTCTAAGAATTGGAAAAAGAAGGTTTTTTAACCTCAAAACAAAGTAAAAAATTAAAAAAATTTATAGTATAATATAAATAGTGTGTATTAACAACTATTTAAAATTCAAAAATTTAAAAGAGGGGGTAGAGCGTATGCGTAAAGCACTTTTAGTAATGGCATTAGTACTTTTTGGTATCTATTCATTTGCGTTTGTTGATGTTCCAGAGGATCACTGGGCATATGAATACGTTATGGATTTAGCAAACAGAGGTATTCTTCCTATGGAAGATAACTTCAATCCAGATGTTGTTTTAACAAAAGCTGAAGTTGCTGAATTATTATCAGACACATTAACTTACATTGAAAACGACCCTGTATTGGCAAAAGCAGAAGATATAAAAAGAGTAGAAACAGTTATGGAATTATTAAACAAAAAATTTGATGAAGTTGCAAAAAACAAAGCTGATGCTGAAAAAGTTAAAGAACTTTCAGAAGAATTAAACAAGGTTTCTACAAAGTTAGAAACAATAACAAAAGTTGCTTACAGAGCATTTAATAATGCAGATATGGTTGTTGAAGATATGTTAGATTTAAGTGATTCAGTTGATTCATTATCAAGCGATCTCAATGCATTAAAAAGCGATACATCAAGAAAATTATTAGAAATTAAATACATGGTTCTTGATTTAGGAGATAGAGTAACTTCTCTTGAAAATGCATTAAGCAAAAATACTGATGATGTTTCTGTAAACACAGAAAATATTGATGGTTTATGGGAAGAATTAGAAACATTACAGAGCGATCTTGACTATGTATCAGGTGAAAATGTAAAAGCTCATGAAGAATTAAAAGCTTCAATAAATACTGTAAAAGTATCTGTTGAAAAAGTTGAAGGAAAAGTTGCTGCTAACACAGAAAAAATAAATGCAGTAGAAGAAAAAGCTAATTCCGCAAATACCATGGCCATGGTTGGAATTGGAGCAGCAGTATTAGCAGCTGTATTAGCATTTGTATTTTAATAAGTAAAACATGTGATTAATTAATTTAATGTTAAAAAAGACTTGACATTTTTGCAGAGTTATGATAGAATAATTACAGTTTAAGTCAAAACAAAACTATATTTAAGGAGGTTGTTTGAATGAAGAAAGTATTGGTGTTTTTAGTAGTACTTGCATTTGCTGTTTTATCTTTTGCAGCAACAAAGATGGACGTATATGAATATGGTAAGGTATATGGTAAAGTAGAATTTGGATTAAAAATGACATCAAAAGGTATAGGGCTTGACTTTGGTGCTGATAACTGGCCAGATAGCTATACATTTAAAACTATTTTCTTATATTATTTAGACAAAACTGAAACAGACGATGGCGCAACATTAACAGTAAGTGTATCTTATTTTGCACCTGATAGATATAAAAAAGGAGATATTTCCATTGATAGCATTTCTTATGAAGACGCTTTAATGTCTCTTAATTTTGTAAATGATGGATATGATGATACATTCTCACCATTTACTTTTGTAAATTACAATCACAGATATAAAGCTAAAGATCCAGATTGGATAAAAACTGGTTATTCAGATGACCCAATTGGAAATGCTTACTTAGAAGCAAATATTAAATCCATTGATTTAGATTTACTTTATATTGATTTTGATGATAGTGCATATCCAGATGAAGAAGTTATTTTGCGTGGAGATGCATTTGGAGTAAAAAAATCTTTTGATCTTGGAACATTTGATCTTGATGCAGCAGGAGCATTTTGGGCTGCTGGAGATAGAGATGCTGCAACTCCAACTCAAAATTTCTTAGGTTATGCTGCTGAAGCACAAATTTCTGGAAAAGATACATTAAAAGGTTTAAGCGTTGATGCAGTTTTTGGTGCTCAGAGCTCTGAAAAATATAATGATTTCAAAAAGAATGCTATGAGATTAAATGCATCTTATTCAAAAGCTTTTGAAGCTGGTATTATTACAGTATCCCCATTTGTAAACTTTAAGTATCAAAAAGGTTTAATGGATTTACCATTTACTGATCATGTTACTACTGATGCTTGGGACGGTTGTCCAAGTTTAGACGCTTCAAAAGTTTATATGGCATTACCAGTTAAAGCAGATTTAGGTATTGCTGGTAATCTTGAAGTTAAATTACATGGTAATGTATACTTTGCAAAAGATAAAAAACCTGCATATGAAGCATATGTAAATTACTCAAACAAAATAGCTGATTTAGCTAATATTGATATGGTTAAGGTTACAAAAGTATGGGATTCAATTGATGCTACAGCAATGAAATTAAGATTCTCAGCAAAAGTATCTGGAAAACAAACATTTGATATGGTTACTGCTGGATACAAAACATATTTCAGAATTCCTGATTTGATGGATAAACCAGCTGATACATATTTCTTATATGCAAATCCATTTGTAACAGTAAAACCTGTTGATAAAGTAACATTAGAAGGAAATGTATATTATGCAAAAGATGCTTCAGATTCAAATACAAAAGACGATTTTGGATATAAATTAGAAGCAAAATATAATCCAAGTTCTTTAATTACTTTTGGTGCAGAAGTTCATAACAGAGCATTTAATGGTTGGACTTACGATAGTGATTTTGGATTCTATAATGGTTATTGGTTCTACTGGTCAGGAACAGGTGATAATAAAGTATCTTGGTCAGCATATATAAAAGGTGAAATGGAATTCTAATAAATTTTAGTTAAGTTAATCCCGGCTTTTGCCGGGATTTTTTAATAACGCATAAATGGAGGTTTTACTATGAAAAAAACTTTTATTTTATCTATAGTTATTCTTTTTAATATAATTTTATATGGAATCAATATTGATATTGATTATTGGTATATTGAATATAAATTATTAGCTGATGAAAATGGAATAGATATAAAAGATAATCTGGATATTTCCTATAAACTCACTTTTAGCGACTATTTATTTTCAAAAAAGTGGGAACTTTCCTTTAAAGACTATAACAGTTTTCCAGAATTTTATGAATTAAAGATACATTTTTATGATGAATACTCTTTTTTGTTTAAATCCAATTATTTTGGAATTGATTATAAAGATAAAATCACATTATATTATAAAGACCTGTCAGATGATTATGATGTTACAGAAGATAAATTAACTGAAGATGTTAAATTTGATTATAAAAACTTATTGAATAATTCTGAATTTGGTCTTTTAGCTGAACTATTTAAATACAAAAACTTTAGAATTGACTATCTTAAAATATATACTAAAAAAGAATTGGATACTTCTAAGAAAAACGCATATTATATAAAATCGACAACAAAAAATAATGAAATAGATAGGTTAAACCAATTAAAAACTACACTTGAATATTTAAGAGGAAAATATATTAGCGAAGCCTATATTTCAGATCCTGGTACTGATATTTCTTTAAATTCCACTATCACTTCAATAAATAATGCTATTGAAGATATTGAAGATCAGATAGATACATTAAATGATTATACAGATACAGTCAATATAAATACTACTTATTTAGAAAATGGAATATATGCATATCTTAAATATAATGGTTTTTATTTTACTGGAGTTTACTTGCGAAAAGATGACGAAGATATCGTTAGTAAAAAATCAACTCCTATAGAAGTTTCTGTAGCTGATTATATTAATTTCAATAATAATGAAGTTAATGTAGATAATGTATTAACAAACAAAACAATAGAGATTGGTAATGAATATTCATATTCACTGGAAAAAAATCTTGAAGAAAAAAAATATTTAAAAATAGGATATAAAAATCGGTTTAAATTATTCAATACCTTTTTCTTACCTAATATAAAATTTATCTGGAAAAAAGATAATACAATTAATTATTCTTATTTTCCAATTGCTTTAAGTGCAGAATACCTAAACTTTGATTCTATTTATAAAATTTATTCGTCTGAAGCTACAACTCTTGTTCTTGGAACACAGGTAACAAAACTTTTTGGAAAAAATTCTTTATATGCCAATTATAATTTTGCAATTGATTTTAATGAGGATAAACTTGTTTATAATCAAGTTTTAGACAGCTTTTTAAGACTTCAATTGGGGAAGAATTATGCAAAGTTTGGATATAAAAACTTTACCACTTATTTAAATGACGAAGAAAACAAAGATGTTTTTCAAAAATATTATTTTGAAGGTGTAATTATTCCTGTTAAAAATTTTTATTTAAATGCAAAAATTTGGGATTACAATTATAAAAAACTTGAAGATGTTGAAAGAGAACCAGGTTATGAAATAAATGTATATTATAAAATCAATGAAATGAGAACTGGCTTCGAATTTGGAAATGCTGTAACAGACTATAAAAATTCAAAACTCATAATTGGTTCAAAGGATAATCATTATTGGCAATTTTATGTAAAAATTGATCTTTCTCCTTCCGATGAAGAAGCCTTTGAATATAATGAATGAAAAATTTAGCCTTTCCGTTTTGGAAAGGCTAGTTTATTTCTATTATATCAAATGTATTATATTTTAAATCCATTATCATTAATTTGTTTATAAGTGCGTTTTCATAATCTCCTGTGATAATTTTTATGGCTTCACTTACCTGAATTGAAGCTATTATGGACACTGCATATGGAACAACATATTTTGTTTCTCCTGTATCTTCAATATCTCCAAAGATTTCAAATAGTCGCTTTGTTTTCCCGGGAATAATATCTGTTATCTGCCCATAATACCCTTCCACACCACCATGAATATAAGGAATATTTTTTTCAAATGCTCTTTTATCAATTATTTTACGACCTTCAAAGTTATCCAGACAATCTATTATTATATCTACATCAGGGAATTTAGTGTCTTCTGTTATTTTTTCATCATATATATAATACTTTACTTCGGGATTAATTTTTTCCAATTTTTCTTTTGCTGCAATAACCTTCTTTTTTCCAATATCTTCAATATCATATAATATCTGTCTATTTAGATCAGGTTCATCGAGAATTCCATTGTCATATATATGTATTTTCTTTACACCTAATCTTGAAATTTGCATTAAAACGTTACTTCCTAAACCTCCTGCACCACAAACCATAATACTTGAGTTTCTTATTTTTTCAAAATCTCTTCCAAATAGGAATTCATGTCGATTATATCTCAAAGGTTTTCACCTCTTTAAAATTGAAAGTTAATAATGAAATATATAGAAAAAGAGTTAATATTCTCATTTACTCCTTTCTGTGGTTTCCAGTATAAATCATCAACTAATGCTATTTTATTTATATATTTAGTGTATTTATAATCTGTTCCTAAAAGAATGTTTGAAGTTAGCTGATATTTTAATTGTGTTTCAAAGCTATACATATATTCTTTTACTTTTTCTTCTAAAAAATGTGTTCCAGGAATATAATTAGATTCTTCATGCCATGGATCATGTGGCGATTTTGAACCGGATATTACATATTCTCCACTGGCTTTCAACCATAATTTATCAAATGTATTTTCGTACTCTAATAATGTGGATAATGAATCCTCACCATATAAATATCCAATATAATTGTCCTTGTAATCTATAATTCCGCCAGGATATACAGACGCTGGGTATTGCGTATATTCATATGGTTTTGGAAGCCTTTCATATGTGTATTTTGTTGCACCAGCATTATAAATACCAAACTTTCCAGAATTAGTCCTGATATTTAATCCCGTGGACCATGCAACCTTATCGGGATTTTGATATGAGTCTGGATCAAAATATCTATTCATATTTAAGTCATCAGCAAGAACCTGAAGGAAATATTTATATTTTTGATTATCGTATTCAATGAATAATCCCACAATAGAATTGTCGTTTACATATTCTCCCCAGGGTGCAATCATTGAATTTTTATAAGCCTGAATAATAGGCACAGGAAATGGTGAAAATAGATAATAGATATCTACAGTTCTATCTGTATATATAACAGAATCTTCATAACCAATTTTAAAATTGCCAAATTTTATCCCAAAGATTTTAAAATTCATTCCTCTATCTGGATAACCGTATTTCGAATATTCATTTAATGGTACCCAGAAGGCCCTATAAAAGGCGTTGTCATTTTCAAATGATAGTTCTATATTGGTTTTATAAATATTTTGATTTATAAATAATGCATATTTTGAATCTATTGTATCTTTTAACTGGCTCTGACCAACTCTTAAATAAAAATCTTTATTAAAATAAACCTTTAAATATCCCTGCTGTATTAAGAAATAATGGTTTAGTATAAAGGATGAATGGTCTGTAAATACATATTTTCCATCTTTTCTTACCGGAAAGTCTATAATTGCTTCAAAGTTGTCTGAATAATATCCACCAATTAGTTGAAGATAATCGCTTGTAGCTGAATTGGTAATTGTATAATCTGCAATAAAGTTAAAGGAAAAGTTAGCAAAACCGTTAAAAGATACTAAAAGTATAGCTATAAGTATTAATACTATTTTTTTCATATTTCTTCTTCAACTCCTTTTTCAATATAATTCTCTTTATTTGTTTTTCTGGTAAAGTTTAATGATGCAATTACAAGAGCTATAATGAGTATTATTCCGCCTATTATTTGTGTTGACGTCATTCTTTCGTGCAATATTATAAATGATGATAGCATTGCAAATATTGGTTCTCCAATAAATATAAATGCTGTGGTATTGGTGGAAACAACTTTTTGATATTTTAATTGTACAAGTGTTGCAAATATTGTAGCAAGAACTGCTGTAAACAATGCTGTGCCAATCATAGGAAGAGTTATATGAATGGGTTTTGTTAATGATAATGCACCATTTAATACTGCAACAAATAAGAATTGATATCCAAGTAATGATGTTTCTTTTTCTATCTTTGAATACTTTGTAATATATACCATTGATAATGCAAAGAATATTGCGCATAATAATGTGAGAAAATCGCCAAAATTAAATCCTGAAATTCCTCCTGATAATAGATAAGAACCTGTAATTGCAAAAGGTAATGCTATAATATGGTTTAAATGCGCTTTTTCTTTTTCTACAAGATACGAAAAAAATGGAACCATGATTATATATAATGATGTTATAAATCCGCTTTTTGAAGCTGTTGTAAGAGTTAATCCTATTGTTTGCGTAATATATCCAAGAGCAATGAATATTCCTATTATCATACCGTATTTAAAGTTTTGCTTTTTCCAGATTAGAAATGAAAGCAATGATGCTATTGCAAATCTTAAGGTTAAAAAGATATAAACATCATTTTCTCCAACTGTCATTTTTATTAGAGGAAATGTACTTCCCCAGATGAAGGTTACAAATAGCAATAAAAAGTATGCTTTTAACATATAACTCCTCCTGTTTTATTGTTTGTTTTTCAAATTATTTTATATGATAAATTATATCATATGATACACTTTTTTATAAGAGATTTTACCGCATGAGTAATTTTTTTTATGATATAATATTATTATGTAGTAATAAAAATTATATTATGAAGGGTGATTTATATGTTTGATGAAATATTAAAGTCAAAACCTATTTTTGTTGAAAAGGTATGGGGTGATTTTTCTTTAAATAAAGATTTTAATATTGAAAATATGGATAAAATAGGAGAAGTATGGTTATTCTCCGGATTTGAGGGTTATGAAACGGAACTTTATGGTATGGAATCAAATAATTCTTATGGAAAGCCTTCTGAATATATAAAAGATATTTTTGGAATGGAATTACCTCGTATTCCGTTATTGTTAAAGTTAATATCAACCACTCAATGGCTTTCAATTCAGGTTCATCCAGATGATGATATTGCAAGAAACGCTGAAAATGAACCATGGGGAAAGACTGAAGCATGGTATTTTTTAAATGAAAAGAATGAAATTTTTATTTCTAATGATGTTGAGAAAAATAAAAAAGCTATTGAATCTGAAAATTGGGATGAAGTTTTTAAACCAACTATACTTAATAAAAATGATTTATTATTTATTCCAGCAGGAGTTGTTCATACACTTGGTCCAGATTCAAAATTGCTTGAAATTCAACAAACTTCAAATCTTACATATAGATTATATGATTGGGGAAGGCCAAGGGAAATTCATGTTGAAAAAGGTAAAAATGCTTTGAAGAATTGTCCATTTGTAATTGCTAATTCACCAAAAGAATTTAAAACGCAATATTTTACTATATTTGAAAAAGATAATGGTGAAACTATTAAAGGACCTGGAATTTTTGTGGAATTTGAAACATATGAAACATTTATAATTCCTTTTAATTTAGAATATACAACAAAAAAGAAAGGACTATTCTTTACATTATGAATATAGAAAAGATCAAAAATATTTATAAAGATTATAAACCAGATTTGATTTCTGAATTTAAACGATTTGCTGTAACAATACCTCTTGTGGAAATAGATAATGAGGTAAATATTGTTTTTGAAATTCGTGCAGATCATTTACCTCAACCTCGCGAGGTAAGTTTGCCAGGAGGCGCTGTTGAAAAAGGTGAAGAAATATATGATGCTGCTTTAAGAGAATTAAATGAAGAATTGGGGATTAAAAAAGAAAAAGTACGATTAATCTCTCAACTTGATTATTTCACAACACCTTTTAATTTTGTTATCTACCCATTTCTTATAGAAATTAAAGATTTCAAGATTTCTGATATTCGACCTAATGAAGAAGTGAAAGAGTACTTTTTTGTTCCTTTAAAATTTTTCTTAAATAATGAACCATTGAAGTATAAGGTAAATATAAAAATGGAACCACCAGAAGATTATCCTTATCATTTAATTCCAAATGGCAAGAATTATAATTGGAGAAAGGGATATTATAAAACACTTTTTTATCTTTACGAAAACAAAATTATATGGGGCTTAACAGCAAGAATTATAGATGATTTTAAAAATACATTGAAAATTTTTTCATTAACATTTTGATTATGAAAAAAGATATGTTATAATTTTAAAATGTGTGAGTTTTTATACAGGGGGGCACCTAACATGGACTGCGAAAACGATATTTTATCTAATTTTGAGTTAATGGCAGAACTTTCTTCACAATTAACCGGTGAAGAAAATGAAAAGGAATTTATGAAAAAATTATTGTCTGTTGCTATTAAAAGTATCCCTGAAGCTGAAGCCGGGACAATCTGGCTTATAGATAATACATTATATAAGGCCGTTGTTGGTTATAATTACGATGAAGATATTGTTGAAAAACTTATAGTTCCTCTTGAAGATTCATATATTTATAGATATATGGATGTTCAGGATATTATCGAAATCGATGCATTTAAGGAATTTAAGAATCCATCGAGAATTTTCCATGAAAATGTAAAACAATTACATGAAAAACATGAAAATATGATTACCCTTGCTTATCCTTTAAAGGTTGGAGATGAAATTAAAGGGCATATATATGTTGATAATTTCAGACTTAAAAAGTTCAGTGAAACTGCTAAAAAATCTTTAAAAATATTTGGAAGTTTTGCTTCAACATTTTTAACTTTAAAATCTCTTCGTGATGAGGAAAAGAAAGCAAATGAAATGAACAGTGTATATTTAAGTTTTATTACACATGAGGTTAGAACACCTTTAACTGCTATTTTAGGGTATTCTGAAAGTATTTTAAGAGGAAAGGATAATTTAACAACAGAAGAAATTTTCGATCTTGTAAAACGTATTTATCTCAGCTCAAAACATATGAACTCCCTTATTTCTGATTTATCAACCTTTAATAAATTAAATAGAGAAGAAGAAATGAACTTTACTGAGGTTCATTTAAAATTCCTTGTTTATGAGTCAATCTCTATTGTTGAACCACAACTTTCACCAGAAGTGGAATTAAATATTAAATTTGAAAATAATATCCCTGAGATGATAGAAACCGATCCATTAAAAATGAAGCAAATACTTGTAAATATCGTTGGAAATGCTATAAAATATACTGACGAGGGATATGTAAATGTTCATATTTCATTTGATAATAAAACAAAAGAGTTTGTTATTGTGGTAAAAGATACAGGTCCTGGAATTCCAGAAGACAAACTTAATGATATATTCAAACCATTTGTTAGATTGGCTAAAAATAAACCCGGTAGTGGTTTAGGCCTGGCAATTGTAAAACGTTTAATCGAAAAACTAATGGGAAGGATTCATGTTGAATCTGAAGTTGGAAAAGGTACAACTATTGAATTGAGATTCCCACAAAAAATAACAGCTGAGGTTTAAATACCTCAGCTGTTTTTTATTTATTATGCTTTTTTATCAAGAGCAAGTTTTTCTTCGTTATCTGCATATCTTCTCATACGTGTTTCATAATTATATATACCTCTTTTTGCTGGATATTTTTCTGCATATCCCTTTTCATACCATAACTTATCCGCATATTCTTTCCAGCCTTCTGCAAGTTTATCAAGTTCTGGTGCCAATTCTGTTATGACTTTTTCGCTTCCTGAATGCTGTGGAATTGCATTGAATTTCTTTACCATTGATCTTAATACTCGTGGATTGTCTATAATTGGACATGGTCTAAAGAGATTGTTTGAATATGGTATTGTTCTCTTATATGCTTCAAAGAATGGTGATTTTAATATTTCTATAATGCTCTTTTCTCTAATGCTATCTACTGCAAATTGCTGGAATACACATGGTTCTACATAACCTTTTGCATTAATATGCAAATATTTTGAACCAGCTGCTAAACAACCATGAGTTAAGAATCCGTGATTCCAGAAGTCTGCAACAAATGCAAAGTCTCCATTAAGTCTCTTTTCTTCTGTTATAAGGAATCTTTCATATCTCTGTTCTGGTGTAGGAACAAGATCCATTGTTGGATCCATTCCAACAGGCATAAACTGGAATATCCATGCATATGCAACATTGTGCTCTTTTAAGAAGTTCCAGAATTCATCGCTTGTTATTAGGTCATGATTCTTTCTTGTTGCAGTAATTGAAGCTCCATATATTACTCCATGTTTGGTTAATAATTCCCATGCATTTAATACTTTTTTGAATACACCTTTTCCTCTTCTCCAATCTGTCATTTCTTCAAAGCCTTCAACAGATACGGATAATGTTGCATTTCCAAGTTCTGCAAGTCTTTTTGCTTTTTCTTCATCTATTAATGTACCGTTTGTATAAATCATGAAATATGAGTCATTAAATTCTTCAAGAACATCGAATAAGTAAGGATAAATAAATGGTTCACCGCCGGTAATTATGAAGAAGTATATTCCAAGATCATTGAATTGTCTTATTACGCTAAATATTTCTTCCTTTGAAAGTTGATATTTATGACCATAAAGTCCTGCATAACAACCTACACATCTTAAATTACATGCATATGTTGGACTTATAACAGCAAGTTTTGGAAGAACGACTTCATATTCATGCATTTTTTCCTGCCTTACCTTTTCACCAACTGCAAATTCATTGATAATAAGATTGTTTATTATCTTTTCTACAACTTTTGGACTGGCTTTTTTGAATAACTCTGACCATTTTACAAGCATTGGATCTTTTCTTTCAGCGCCTTCGGCAAGTTTCCTTAAACCGCTTTTTGTTGGTTCTTTTGCAAATTTTTCCAGTGTTCTCAATAATTTTGCAAGATCTTCAACCTCTGAGTTTCTAACAACATTTGTTACCAATTTTGAAGCCTGTTTCATCATCATGTTTTTCATATTATCAAGGATTTTCATAAAATCCCTCCTTTATGAAATTATTTTTCCTATTATATATTCAAAAGCTTCACATAATTCCCCTTCTTTAAACTCAACTCCAACAGATTTATATATACTTATACCATCAAACATAGCCTGTAAAACAACTGCAGCGGTTTTTGACGGCACAAATTCTTCCCACATTTCAAATAGTTGAGAATAATATTCATGAAATAAATTGGTTAATTCTTTAGCTCTATTTTTATTATGTATAGAATTAATTAATATCTCAAATAATCTTAATAAATCATCTGATGGAAATTCTTTTAATACTTTCACATATAATTTTATTACTGCACGTGCTTTTTCCTCTTTTGAAGTATTTTCAGGAATCATAATTTCAAGTGATTTTTTTAACCTTTCAACAAGTATGGAAAATGCCGTTATTATTAATGAATCTTTGCTATCAAAATATAGATATAATGTTCCTTTTGATACTCCAGCCTCTTTTGCTACTTCATCCATGGTAAAACTGGACAATCCCTTTTTTATTATTAAATTAAGTGCTTTTTCTGCTATGCTTTTTCTTTTAGCTTCTTTATAATTTTCTTTACGGTCATTATTCATATTACCACCTCATACATGACTGACTGTTCGGTCAATATTATTATAATACTTTTTTCATTTTGTTTCAATTATGACATAAAAAGTCATAAAACTGAACGGTCAATTTACTATTATCTTAAAAACAGAGTTATTCAATATTTTATCTAACAAAAAAATGACTGACTGGACAGTCAAACATTTCAAGAAAAATTAACCTTTATGTTTCTAAAAATTATTAATTTATACAGTTTTTTAGTAATTGATGAGTATAATAAAATTGTAAGTTAATACAGTAACCCGCCGGGGGAGCTGCTGATACCGCAGCTGAGATTAAGGTGGAAGCCTTAGACCCCAGCACCTGATCCGGGTAATACCGGCGTAGGGAGTGCGGTAAAAAGGATAATTCAATCACGCCTTCCATGCCGGAAGGCGTTTTTTCTTTTAAAAATTATAATTTATTATTTGGAGGTGAGTGCATGAAAAAGGGTATTGTTTTTTTAAGTGTTTTATTATTATCTTCTTTGCTATTTGCAAAAACTCTAACTGTTTATGTTTATGACAGTTTGGACTGGATTAAGAAAGGGGTTATTCAGAAATTTGAAAATATGTATAACGTAGATGTAAATGTTGTTGTTCTTGGAGACGGGGGAACTTTGCTTTCACGACTTAAACTTGAAAAGAAAAATCCAAAGGCTGATGTAGTTATTGGTCTTGATCAGTCGCTTTCTGTGTTGGCCATTAATGAAGATCTGGTAATTCCATATAAACCTTTAAATATTTCAAAGATAAAAGATGACTTAATCTATGATAAAAGTTATCATTTAATTCCATATGATTATGGTGCAATTGCTATTGTTTATGATCCAGAAAAATTAAAATCCGTTCCTAAAAGTTTTGAAGATTTAACAAAGTTAAAAAAGAAATTGATTATTCAGGATCCACGAACTTCCAGTACAGGTCAGGCATTTTTGTTATGGACAATAGCAGTATATAAAGACCAATGGAAAGATTTCTGGAAAAGGTTAAAACCAGCAATACTAACAGTTACACCAGGTTGGGGAGAAGCCTTTGCAAAATTTGAAGCTGGTGAAGCGCCTATGATGGTAAGTTATGCTACAGATGGCGCTTATTCATATTATTATTATAAGAGCACCAAGTATAAAGCTTTTATTCCTCAAGAGGGAGCTTATATACAAATAGAAGGCGCTGGTATTGTAAAAGGAACAAAGAATCCTGAGCTTGCAAAAAGATTTATTGAATTCTTATTGTTTGATGATTTTCAAAAAGAAGTGCCTTTAAATCAGTGGATGTTCCCGGTAACTAACGTAAAACTTCCTGAAGCATTTAAGTATGCTCTTGTTCCTGAAAAGGTTTTAACAATAGATTCAGAAGAATTGAACAAGAATCTTGAAAATTGGTTAGATGAATGGGAAGAAATTATGTATTAATTACAAAAAAGGCTCGGAAAAATCCGAGCCTTTTTTATTATCTATTATGATGCTGCGCTTTCGCTTTCATCTGTTTTTGTATCTTCTGTTGGATATGTTGGTAATTCGAATATTGAGATTTCTGATTCTAAGAATGCTTTTAATCCTGTTCCAGCTGGAATTGGCTGTCCAACTATAACATTTTCTTTTAATCCCAATAAGTAGTCTTCTCTTCCTTCTAATGCTGCTTCTGTTAATACCTGAACTGTTTGCTGGAATGATGCTGCACCTAACCAACCTTCTCTTTCAAGAGATGATTTTGTTATTCTTAAAAGTTTTCTTTCGTATCTTGCTGGTTCTTTTGGCGCAATTAATAATGTTTCTTTTTCTCCAACAAGCCTAATTTCTTCATCTTCATTTTCGAGTAATTGAGGTTCTGATTTGAATACTTCAATTTCTTTTATTCCAGCTGCAATTATTCTATTTAATAATTCTTCTGTTACTGTATCTCCTATTTCTCCTATTGTTTCATTCTCTTCATCAACTTTTACAATGATTTTTTCTGCTAATTTTTTACCTATTGCCATTTCTCTGTTTTCTTCAACCTTTTTATTTGCTTCATAGATTTGTTTGTTTACCTTTTCAACTGTTTTGAGGTTTACAAGGTCTTTTGGCATAAAGTCTGTATCTCCAGCATATGTTATTTCAACTTTGTTGAACATTTGTTTGATTATTATTTCAAAGTGTTTATCGTGAATTTCAACACCCTGTTCAGCATATATCTTTTTAATTTCTTTTAATAGGTAATCAAAGGTTACTTCCGCACCAAGCTCTTCAAGTAATCTTCTTGGTTTTATATTACCTGAAGTTAATCTGTAGCCAGGTTCAACCTTGTCACCTTCATTTACTGTTGGTTTAACCTTAGGATCTGCTATATATGTATATAGTTCTCCTTTTAGATCTTCAACAATAATTACAAGTCTTCCTTTTTCATCTCTGTTCACTTTTCTTACTATACCTTTTACTGTTGAGAATTCTGCTTCAGGACCTTTTAAGTTCTTTCTTGCTTCAAATAATTCTTCTGCTCTTGGAAGACCCTGAGTAATATCACCTGCTGTAGCAATACCCCCTGTATGGAATGTTCTCATTGTAAGCTGTGTTCCAGGTTCACCTATAGACTGTGCTGCTATGATACCTACAGATTCACCTATATTTACTATTTTGTGGTTTGAAAGATCCATACCATAACATTTAGCACAAACACCATGTTCTGCCTCACAGGTTAAGATTGATCTTACATAGATTGAAGGTCTTACCTCTATTGTTTCTATATTATATCTTTCTAATTTTCTTGCTGTATCAGCATCAATTTTTTCCTGATAATTTGCAAGTGTGATAATCTTTCCGTTTTCATCTTCAACTTTAATTGCATCACCTACATGAACGAAATTAACTACTTTATATTCTTTTACATCAACTTCTTTTATATTATGCTGTTTTAATGAAACTATTATATCATTGTCTATTACTGTTCCTTTTGCATATAATAATTCTCCATCAACAAGGACATCACTATTGAGAATATTGTATAAGTAAAGATTGATTTTATCTACGCTTAATTTTTCATGTACTTCATAAACAGGAATTGTTGATCTGTAATTTGCAAGGAATTCTGCATCTTCTTCATCTAACATTACATCTTTTACATATTTCTTTCCTGTTGTTGGATTTACAATTATTTCATCTGTTACAGGGTCTACAACATCTGATGCAAGTACTCTACCAAAGAGATAATCTGCAAGTTTTTCTATTCTCAATCCGTCTGCTATTAATTCTCTTGCTTCTATACCCTTTGATGTTCCACAATCTGGTTCTGTTACTGTAATTGATTGTGCAACGTCTACAAGTCTTCTTGTAAGGTAACCTGCTGTAGATGTTCTTAATGCTGTATCTGCAGAACCTTTTCTAGCTCCGTGTGTTGAAATAAAGAATTCAAGTTCAGAAAGACCATTTCTAAAGTTTGATTTAATAGGTAACTCAATAACTTTACCTGATGGATCAGCCATAAGACCCCTCATACCTGCAAGCTGTTTTAACTGGTCAATGTTACCCCTTGCACCGGAGTCAACCATCATCCATACAGGATTAAATGGATATTTTCTAAATTCTTTACTTGTTACTTCTGTAACGTCCGCTATTGTCTTTTCCCAGACTTTAACTACTTCTTTATATCTTTGATCATCTGTAAGGTAACCTTCTTCATAATACTTTTCAATTTCCATAACTATTTGTTCTGACTTTTTGATAATTTCTATTCTTTCTTTTGGTTCTACTATATCCCTTACAGATATTGTTAATCCTGATAATGTTGCATAGTGGAATCCTAAGAATTTAATATCATCAAGCAAGTCTGCTGTTCTGTCAATTCCATGGTATTTAAATGTATCGAATATAAGATTTTTGATTTCTTTTTTCTTGTATATTTTGTTGAAATCTGGATTAAATCTTCCAATTGGTTCTGGCAATATTTCCTTGAAGATCAATCTTCCAACTGTTGTCTTGATTAATTTTCCGTCAAGATACAATCCAATTGGTTCATGGAGTATGAGTGTTGGTTTTTCCCATCTCAATTCATTATCTTCAACAACTATTTCATTTTTTATTACCTTTTCATATTCATGAACGTATAATGCGTGTAATTCATCATTAAATAAATATTTTATTGTGTCTTTATTTTCAAAGTCTTTTATATTTGAAGGTAATTTTCTTGATTCAAAGTATTTTGGATCAACTGTTGTAAGGTAATATGCACCAGCTATCATATCTTTACCTGGCATGGATATTGGTTTTCCATTTGCAGGTGATATGATATTGTATCTTGATAACATCAAGAATTTAGCTTCAGCTTGAGCTATATTTGAAAGCGGTACGTGTACAGCCATCTGGTCTCCGTCAAAGTCTGCGTTAAATGGAGGACATACCAATGGATGTAACTGTATTGAATTACCTTCAATTAATCTTGGGATAAATGCCTGAATTGAAATTCTATGCAATGTAGGTGCCCTGTTTAATAATACAGGATGACCTTTTATTACTTCTTCAAGCATTTCCCATGCTTCTGGCATTTCCTTTTCAATAATTGTTTTCTTTAATTTTCTTGCGTTTTTACTTGATGCATTTGAATCTTTAAGTAATTTATTGAGAACAAACGGCTTGAATAATTCCATTGCCATTTTCTTTGGAAGACCACATTCATGGATTTTTAATTCAGGACCAACAACAATAACAGCCCTTCCTGAGTAATCCACACGTTTTCCAAGAAGATTTCTTCTGAATCTTCCTTTTTTACCTTTAATTAAATCTGTCAATGATCTTAAAGGCCTTCCACTTCTATCTGTCATAGCTTTTCCAACACGGCCATTATAGATTAATGAATCTACTGCCTGCTGGAGAATTCTCTTTTCATTTCTAACAATTATTTCTGGTGCTTCTATTTCAAATAATTTTTGTAATCTGTTATTTCTATTGATAACTCTTCTGTATAAGTCGTTTAAGTCTGTAGCTGCAAATCTTCCACCATCTATTTGAATTAATGGTCTGATATCTGGCGGAACTACTGGCAATGCTTCTATAATCATCCATTCAGGTTTATTACCTGATTTTAAGAAGTCTTTTACAACCTTTAATCTTTTTAATAATTTTAAAGCTTTTGCGCTTTTCTTGTCTAATTTTGATAACTCTGATTCAAGCTGAATCTTTAATTCATGTAAATCTAAACTTCTAAGAAGCTTCTTTATTGCTTCTCCACCATAATCAGCTGTTATTCTGTCATGATATAACTCTTTATATGCTTCATATTCTTCCTGTAATAATGTGCTACCTATACCTTTTCCAATTTCTTCCTGAATTTCAGGATCAATTTCTGTAATTACAAGTATAGGTGTATCTCTTTCTATATCTCTTTCTATTTCTATTGCTGATGGATAGAATTGTTCAAATATTAAATATTCGCTTGCTGTTAATATTTCTTCTTCATATAAGAATGTATCTGCAAGTTGTGTTCCTTCTTCTACTTCTTCACCATCTTCTACGTATAATGTTGCACCTTCAAAGATTGGCCATTTTTCTTCTACACCGTTTTCATCTTTTATTTTAACCCATGTGATTTCATGTTTTGTCTGTGTAAGTTCTGTTTCAATGCTTACTACCCCGGATCTTTTAGCAACAGGTTTTTCTTTTACATGTAATACTTTTACTGCCTGTTCAACATCAAAATCCATTTTTTCTTTAAATATTTCATACTCTGTATTATGGAGAAGATCTCCATAATCGAACATATCTGTGTCTTTTGGATCTGTAATAAGCCATATTTTTTCTACTACCCTTTTTGATCCGTAGTAGATTATGTTTTCCAATTCTTTTACAGGTATATTTAATAATATTGATAAAATAGATGGAGATGATTTTAAGAACCAGATATGTACTACAGGGGCAGCTAATTCAATATGCCCCATTTTTCTTCTTCTGGCTTCTTTTGACTCTACTCTAACTCCACACTTTTCACATACTGTACCTTCATACTTTTTACCTTTATATCTTCCACAGTTACATTCGTAATCCTTTACAGGACCAAATATTTTTTCACAGAAAAGTCCATCTCTTTCTGGTTTAAATGTTCTGTGATTAATAGTTTCTGGTTTTTTTACTTCACCAAATGACCATTCTCTAATTCTTTCTGGTGAAGCTATACCTACCTTTATTTTTGCGATTTTCCTTTTGAAAGAAGAAGTCATTTTACCCATGCTTTACCCTCCTTGAGGGGATTTTATAATTTGTCAACATCTAATTCGTTACCGTCCTCATCATACAAACGAACATCGAGCATTAATCCCTGTAATTCCTTTACAAGAACTTTGAAACTTTCTGGAATTCCAGGATCAGGTAAATTCTTACCATTTAAGATTGCTTTATATACTTCATTTCTTCCTTTAATATCATCTGATTTGTATGTAAGCATTTCTGTTAATGTATGTGCTGCACCATATGCTTCCAAAGCCCAAACTTCCATTTCACCAAATCTCTGACCACCAAAGTGAGCTTTACCTCCAAGTGGTTGCTGGTGAATTAATGAATATGGACCTGTAGAACGTGCGTGCATTTTATCTTTCGCAATATGCACAAGTCTTAACATGTACATATATCCTATTGCAATAGGATAATCAAATGGTTCTCCTGTTCTTCCATCTCTTAATACGATCTTTCCACTTTCTGTTTTTGGATCGTCACCAAGATCAAGACCATATTCTTTACGAACTGCATCTAATTCGTCCATTCTGTTGTTCTTTCTTGCTTTATATAATTCTTCCATTATTTCATATTCTTTTGCACCATCAAATATTGGTGTTGCAAAATGTCTTCCTGTTAATTTTGCTAACCAACCAAGGTGCATTTCTAAAACCTGCCCAAGGTTCATACGTGATGGAACCCCTAAAGGACTAAGGATCATTTCAATTGGCTTTCCATTTGGCAGGAATGGCATATCTTCTTTTCTCAAGATGTTTGAAACAACACCCTTATTACCGTGACGCCCTGCCAATTTATCTCCAACATTTAATGTTTTCTTTGAAGCTATATAAACTTTTACGTATTGATTTACACCTGTTTCTAAATCTGGAATATCTTTTCTTGTATATACTTTAACATCAATAACTCTACCTTCAATTCCATGAGGTACTGTTAATGATGTATCTTTTACATCCTTACCTCTATCTCCAAAAACGGATCTTATGAGTTTTTCTTCTGGTGATGTTTCTGATTCTCCTCTTGGTGTAACTTTACCAACAAGTATATCACCTGAGGTTACATATGCACCAACTCTTACAATACCGTTTTCATCGAGGTTTCTTAATGACTCTTTCTTTACGTTAGGAATATCTGCTGTAATTTCTTCTGGACCAAGTTGTGTATCCATTGCTTTTGTTTCATATACTTCTATATGTAATGATGTAAATGTATCCCTTTCAAGTAGTTCTTCATTAACAAGGATAGCATCTTCGAAGTTGTATCCTTCCCATGGCATAAATGCTACAAGAACATTTTTACCAAGTGCTAATTCTCCCATATCTATTGCAGGACCATCTGCAATTGGATCTCCTTTTTCTACAACTTCACCCATTTCAACAATTGGTCTTTGATTTACTGTTGTATCCTGGTTTGATCTTATGAATTTCCATAATGTATATTTGTCCTGAACTGGATTTCCATTTTTATCTAATATTTCATTTCCTTCTTCATCTATTCTATTTATTATTATTGTTTTAGCATCTACGTATGAAACCTTTCCTCTATGTTTTGCCTTAATTACATAACCTGAATCCCTTGCTGCTAACCATTCAACCCCTGTCCCAACAAATGGTGCTTCTGTAATCATTAAAGGTACTGCCTGTCTCTGCATGTTTGAACCCATCAACGCACGGTTAGCATCATCGTGTTCAAGGAATGGTATTAATGATGTTGAAACAGATACAATCTGTTTTGGAGTTACTGCTATAAATTCTACATCTTCTCTATGAACATATGTAACTTTACCGGCATGCCTAATTTCAACATATTCAGCTTTAATCATTCCATTTTCATCTATTTCAACAGATGCAGGAGCAATTATTTTTTCTTCTTCCTGATCTGCAGTTAACCAATATACTCCTTTATCATATAAAACCTTACCATCTTTTACTTTATAATATGGTGTTTCAAGGAATCCAAATTCATCAACCCTTGAAAGAATTGCCAATGAAGTAATTAAACCGATATTGGCACCTTCTGGTGTTTCAATAGGACACATTCTTCCATAATGTGAATGGTGAACGTCCCTAACTTCAAACTTTGCATGTTCTCTCTTTAAACCGCCCGGACCTATTGCTGATAATCTTCTTTTATGTGTTAATTCAGAAAGGGGATTTACCTGGTCCATAAACTGCGATAACTGACTTGTTGCAAAGAATTGATTTATTGTTGTCATAATAGCTCTTGAATTAACGAGAGTATTTGGATTTAATTTTTGTATATTTTGAACTATACTTAATTTTTCATTCAACACAGGAAGCATTTTTGAGAATGATCTTTCAAATTCAATTTGCATTAATTCCCCAACTGATCTTACACGTTTATTACCAAGATGATCTCTTGTATCAAGGAGTTCCGGGTTATTTTTCATTTCAAGTAAATGTCTTGATGCAAGAATTAAGTCGAGTTTTGTTAATGTTTTTTCATCTTTATGAGGATATTCTACATCTTCACTTTTATCTATATCTTTTCCCTCTACTTCTATTAAATATTTCCTGTATACATCGCCCATTCTGTTGACGATTTTCTTTCTACCAATTAATGAGAAATCGAATGTATTAGGATTAAAGTAGAGATTATTTATGTAATCTGTAGCTATATTAACTCTTGGAATTTCACCAGGTCTGAGTTTTTTGAATAATTCTTTATAAGCTTCTTCAGGAGTTAATAAATTTCCATCTGATTCATATGATTTTTTAAACATTTCAAGTGTATTTTGCGCTACAATATGTGCAACTTTTATTTCTGTTACATTTAAATCTAAGAGCATTTCAACTATTTTTTCTGTTAATTTTACTCCTCTAAATGTTTTTGTTTCTTTGTATAATTCTGAGCCTTCTGGAACTTTTATATCTGAAAGGATTGTTACGCCTCTTTCAATATATTCTGTTAGATCATAATTTAAACTAATTGTTTCTGGATAGAGATCTAACAAAGCTAAATCTGAGTCGTAACCCAAAGCCCTTAAGAATAGGAAGTAATTGAATTTTCTTTTTCTATCGATTCTAATTTGTAAGAAATCTTTACCTGGATTTGGATTGTATATTATTTCAAGCCATGCCCCTTTTACAGGAAGGAAATGAGCTACAAAATGTGGTCTTGTTTGTTTCACGCTTTTTTGTTCTTCACTAACAAAGTATACACCAGGCGATCTAACAAGCTGGTTAACTACTACCCTCTCCGCACCATTGATAATAAAGGTGCTTCTATCTGTAATCTTTGGAATATTCCCAAAAAATAACGAATCACTGGGTTCAATGATTTCCCCAGTACTGTGATCTGTTATTCTTATTTTTGCTTTTAGAGGAACTACGTAAGAAAGTCCTTTTTCCTTACATTCCATTTCCTCAAAAAGCGGATCTTCAATCCATACATCTGTAAATTCAAGCGAGATTTTTGCTTTTCTCTTCCCTTTTAATTCAACGGTAATTGGTGCATATTTATCAAGCACCTCTTTAACTCCATGTTTAATAAACCATTCATAGGAGTTAAGCTGAATCTCCAACAAATCATGATAAAGGTTTAAATCTTCCTTTACCTTACCAAAAAAATGCCTTTCTCTTTTACCCACTTTTAACACCCGGGTGTTCACAAAGAATCACCTCGTCTTCCTGAAATTTTATTAGCAAAACAATACCGCATCAGACGTTAGTCTGATGCGGAACAATTATATCATATAAAAGTTTATTTTTCTTTAAGAAATTACTTCAATTCTACTTCTGCGCCAGCTTCTTCTAATTTTTTCTTTAATTCTTCTGCTTCGTCTTTTGAAGCTCCTTCTTTAACTACTGCGTCTGGTGTTCCTGCTTTTTCTACTAAGTCTTTTGCTTCTTTAAGACCTAATCCTGTAATTTCTCTAACTACTTTAATTACGTTTATTTTCTTTGCACCGAAGCTCTTTAATACAACATCAAATGAATCTTTTTCTTCTGCTGCTGGAGCTGCTCCACCTGCTACTGGTGCTGCTGCAACTGCAACTGGTGCTGCTGCTGATACTCCAAATTCATCTTCTAATGCCTTTACTAATTCTGCTAATTCTGCTACTGTCATTTCTTTAATTGCTTGAATTAATTCTTCTCTTGTCATTCCAAAACACCTCCTGAAAATATTTAAATTATTGTTTTTCTTTTTCTTCTTTAATAGCGTTTAAAGCATATACGAACTTTCTCAAGATACCGCTTAATGCACCAACCAAACCTGAAATAGGAGCATTTAAGCCACCAACAAGCATAGCAAGCAACTGTTCCTTTGATGGAAGTTTTGCCAATTCTTCTGCTTCTTCTGGTGTGAAGAGTTTTCCTTCAAGAATACCTGCTTTAATAGCTGGTGTATCCTTCTTTAATTTTTTCTTGAATTCTACCAATACTTTTAATGTTTCAATTGGATCAGCTTCCTTTGTGTAAAGTAAAGCTGTGTTACCATTTAAGAATTCTTCATAGTCTTCAAGGTTTAAACCTGCATTTTTAATAGCTGTTTTTATCAATGCATTTCTATAAACCCTGAATACAACCTTGTCTTCGAATTTTTTGAACAAATCTGTTCTGAAATCATTTGATTCAGCAACAGACATACCTTTAAAATCTACGAAAACAACTATTGAAGAATCTTTAAATGCACTTTCTAATTCTTTGAGCATTTCTGCTTTTTGAGCTCTTGTTAACACCGAATCGCACCTCCTCCAAAAAAAATCTGCGGTCCTGACGAGGACCGCAGAAGGACTAAAACATTTATTGTTTTATCTTCAGCGTACCTCGGCAGGCGGGTTTTCACCACATTATAATATTACCTGCTGTCTTCAGTACTATTTATTTCCTGAGGTATTATAACCAATAATTATTACTTTTCAGTTAAAAACTCTGAAACGTTTATTTTCATTCCAGGACCCATTGTAGGTGCTAAAGAAACTTTTCTGATAAATTTACCTTTAGCTGCTGATGGTCTCATTTTTTCTATTTGTTGTAATGCTTCAACGATATTTTCTTTTAATTTTGCTGGTTCAAATGATTTTTTACCTACAGCAACATGTAAGTTACCTGTTTTATCGTTTCTAACTTCAATTTTACCAGCTTTAAATTCTTTTACTGCATCAGCAACATCATTTGTTACTGTTCCACCTTTTGGTGATGGCATTAATCCTCTTGGACCTAATACTTTACCTAATCTTCCAATTTCTCTCATCATATCAGGTGTTGCAATTGCAACATCAAAGTCTGTCCAACCTTCGTTGATTTTCTGAATTAATTCGTCTGATCCTGCATAATCAGCACCAGCATCTAATGCTTCCTTAACTTTTTCACCTTTAGCGAAAACAAGAACTCTTACATTTTTACCTGTTCCATGTGGTAATGAGATGTTACCTCTTACCTGCTGATCACTTTTTCTTGGATCAATTCCAAGAATTATATGTAATTCAACACTTTCATCGAATTTTGCAGTTGCAATTTTTGGTAATAATTCTAATGCTTCATCAAGTGAATAGAATTTTTCTCTATCAATTAATTTTCTTGCTTCTAAGTATCTTTTACCATGTCTTGACATTCACATACACCCCCTTAACCTTCTACTACTTCGATGCCCATGTTTCTTGCTGTACCTTTTATTATTTCCATTGCAGCTTCAATTGTTCTTGCGTTTAAGTCGGGCATCTTGATTTCTGCGATTTCTTTTACCTGTGTTGTTGTGATCTTTCCAACAATTTCTCTTCCTGGGTTGTTTGCACCTTTTTTAAGTCCAGCTGCCTGTAAGATCAAGAAGGAAGCTGGGGGGGTTTTCAATGTAAATGTAAATGATCTGTCTTCAAATACTGTAATTTCAACAGGAATAATCATTCCAGCTTTATCAGCTGTTGCTGCGTTGAATTTTTTACAGAATTCCATCAAGTTTACACCATGCTGACCTAATGCAGGACCAACTGGTGGCGCAGGTGTGGCTTTACCTGCAGGTAATTGCAATTTAACTACCCTTGCAACTTTTTTTGCCATAATGTTCCCTCCTTCGTGGTATTAGCGGGATAACCCTCCCACTTATTAGCTAATTTTTTCTATTTCAGTTAAACCTAATTCTACATCTGTTTCTCTACCAAACATATTAATTGTTACTTTAACAGTTTGTTTATGTAAATCAATTTCTGTAATTTTACCTGTAAAGAATTCAAATGGACCATTTATTATTCTTACATGTTCTCCAACTTCATAATCAACTCTTATTTTACTTTCTTTTACTTCATATGATTCTTCACCTGTTAATCTTAATAAAGCTTTTACTTCTTTATTTTTCAATTGCACAGGCGTTCCGCCTATATTTATAAAGTTTATTACATATGGAATATTTTTTACCATTTCCTGTGTTTCTTTGTTTAAAATCATTTCAATAAACATATAACCCGGAAATAACCTGGATATTCTTGTTTTTAATATAATTATCTGTTTCCATGATCCAAAATCTCTAATTTCAACCTTACCAGAAGATTTTGCTTTAAATTCTTTTTTATTTGATAACATTTGACCTTTTTCTACATATGTCCCTTTTCTAAAAGCAGCTGAATCAAAATTATCTTTATATATATAGTATAAATCTTCACCATGATCATCAGTACTTACAACTATTCTTTTTAATTTTTCAACAGCTACAACAGTACCATCAAAAGCTGATTCATATCCTCCCTCTGCTGCAAGAGGCATTCCTATCTCTACAGGAGTATTAATTTTTAATCCTCCCATTATTTTTGCACTTTCTGGTATTGTATAATCTTTTAAATACTTTCTATCTTTTGTTTCAATAATTATTCTTCTAAAATTTTTTATTTCAGAAATAACTCCTGATCTTTTTACTATTACTTCCGGCTCTTCAGCAATAATATCACCTTTTTTGACATTATCGCCATTTTTTACATAAATTATCGCATCTTTTTCAACAACAATTCTATCAACTTTTTTATTTGTTAAGTCTATTTCACTTTCTTCAGGAATAAGAATTTTACCAAAGAACTTTTCCTTTTCAAACAATCTGGCTTTTTCTTCAATTAATTCTTTTACTTTATTCTCCATTCCTGAAAAAGTTTGCAAAATATACCATTTTTTACGCATTATTATCCACCTGCTTTTTTATCATTGAGTTGATCCGGTTCCCATTCCTGTCTTTATACCAATTAAGGGATATATGAATTTAGTAAATAAGTTTAAGAACCCATAATCAATTAAGAACAAATAAACTGATACAAATATCAATATCGCAACAACTATTAATGTTGATGTTAATGCTTCTTTTTTATTTGGCCATTTTACTTTTTTTGCTTCCTGCCATACTGAGCTAAGGAATATCCAGAACTTTGACATCAAAACACCCCCAGAATTTAATCATGACCCCCTGTTAAGGGGGTTAATTTTCTTCGAAATTTCTTTTAGTTTATATCTTTGATTCAACATGTAATGTGTGCTTGTTACAGTGTGGACAGTATTTTCTGAATTCCAATTTCTTTTTAAATGTTCTTTTTCTTGTTTTGTAGTAATTTCTTCTATTACATTCTGTACATTTTAATGATACAGTTAAAACAGGACTTTTAGCTGCCATTTTATTTCACCTCACATGCCATTATAATTGATAAAATGGTGGTGAGGGAAGGATTCGAACCTTCGAAGGCAATCCGCCAGCGGATTTACAGTCCGCCCCCTTTGGCCGCTCGGGCACCTCACCACCGATAAAAAAAAGAAAAAAAATTTGGAGCCGACGAAGGGACTCGAACCCCCAACCTGCTGATTACAAGTCAGCCGCTCTGCCAGTTGAGCTACGTCGGCATCTCAACTTTCCGGAATTTATTATAACAGATAATCAACCTTCTGTCAATTACCTAATGATTAAGAAGTTATTACTCCTTTGAAACATCATCCGGTGGTTACCCTTTTATGTTTGATAAATTATTCGAATAACTGATAAATATCTTCCCGACTCAAATTCTTTAGAACACCTTTTTCTGTGGATATTGCAAGATTGTATAAATCTTCCTTTGCTTCCTTTAATTTCATTATTTTTTCTTCTATTGATTCTCTTGTTATAAACTTGTATACAAATACAGGTTTATTCTGACCAATTCTATAGACTCTATCGGTGGCCTGGTTTTCAACCGCCGGATTCCACCACGGATCGTAATGAATAACATAATCTGCACCGGTAATATTTAATCCTGTTCCACCGGCTTTTAGACTTACAAGAAGTATTTTTATATTATTTGTATTATTAAATTCTTCCACTATTTCCACACGTTTTTTGGTTTTTCCAATTATTTTAAGATACTGAATTTTTTCCTTTTCCAGCCATTCTTCCATTATTTCAATCATTTTCACAAATTGTGAAAATATCACTATTTTATGATTTTCTTCCAATACTTCTTTTATAAAATTTTTAAACATATTAAATTTTGAGGATTCTATATTTACACCAAGCAATTTAGGATGATTTACAATTTGTCTTAGTCTTAGAAGTCCTTCAAGGACGCTAAAGTTTATGGTCCCCTGTGACATTGCAATTTTTTGCCTGTATTCTTCTGCTATTTGATGATAAATCTTTTTTTGATGTTGTGTCATTTCATTGAAAATATACTCTTCTGTTTTTGGCGGTAATTCTTTGAGTACATTTTCTTTTGTTCTTCTTAGAATAAATGGATGGATTTTCTTTTTTAATCTTTCAATACTTTCTTTATTTGCATAGTTGTATTTTCTCAAAAAATCCTTTTTATTTCCAAAAAATCCCGGCATTAAAAACTCAAATATGTTATATAAATCCGTCAATGAATTTTCAAGCGGCGTTCCTGTAAGTGCGAGTTTATGATTTGATTTGAGTTTTCTTATTGCCTTATATAATTTAGTTTCGTCATTTTTGATAAATTGTGCTTCATCAAGGATAATATAAAAATATTTTGTTTTCTTTAATTCTTCTATGGAATTTCTCAATGTATTATAAGTGGTTATAATTACATCTGTATCCTCAGGTATATCCTTTTGAGAATTATGATAAATGTAATATTTTATATTCGATGTAAATTTATCTATTTCATTTGCCCAATTGTATATAACTGAACGCGGAGCAATTATAAGGAATTTTCTGTCTTTTCTTTTTAATGATAGAATTAAAGCTATAGTTTGAAGCGTTTTACCAAGCCCCATATCGTCAGCAAGAATACCATTGAAATTATATTCTTGAAGATATCTTAAAAATCTATAACCTTCAATTTGATATTTTCTCATGGGAATTTTCAATTCAGGAATTTCATACTCTTTTATTTTTTCAAAACTCTTTACTTTTTCTATATATTTCTTTGTTTTTTCATCGAGAGTATCTATTTCTATATTTTCAGAATTTAATAATGAATATATGTTATAACTTTCAACTGTAATTTTTTCCTTTTTTACCTTTAAATCTTCAAGCTTTTCCAGTATATATTCTGGAATTTTAATAAAGGTTTCATCTTTAAGGACTATAAAGTTATTCTTTCTGTTTCTCAAATAACTTATATCTATACGTTTATTTCCTTTTAATTCAAGACTACCTTCCACATCAAACCAGCTATTTTTCATATTTAACTGCATTTTTATATTTTCAACTTCATGGAACTTAATATTCCTGTTCATTTTTATAATAATATTTTTATCCAGCTTTTTCATGCCATTTTCAAGGAATTCAAAGAAATCATTTATCTCCATTGAATATTGCCCTTTTTCATCGAGAAAAACATTAACCTCTTCAAGATTTTTTAATAACTTTCTTTCTAAATCATAATTTCTATATTTGTATTCATCATAAAAATTGATTTCTTTTCCATATAAAAATCTTCCTCGAAATACAAATCTATCCTGAAGAAAATTAATGTATAAATTTAATCTTGGAATAAATATCTCTTTTTTTATTTCAAATCTTTCATCTATATCTATTTCAAATCCAAATCTTTCATAAGGTAAAAGAACATCTTTTATATAATTTTCAAGGTTACTTTTATTTTCAAATGAAAATTCACTTTCTATATTCTTTAAATAAAAGGGGATATTTAACTGAGTCTTTATATCAATTATTGATATACTTTGTTTATTAAAATATGCCATATCGCTATATGTTTTCACAATCCTTTCCTTCTCTGGTATGGGAAATAATTTCATTTTACCTTTTTTACTTTCTAAATCACCTTCTAAAATTATCTTTATTTTTATATCTTCTCCCCATTTTAATTCTTTTTTATTTGGAAGAAGTATTTTACTGCTTTTTATTTTTTTTAATTCTCTAAAACTCATTAATCTTAATTCATAATCGTGTTTTCCATAGTAATTATCTATTTTCACAGGCACTATTAGTTTTTTTATCTCATATTCATCTTCCGGTACAGCTGTTTTTAGAAATTTCAATATATCATTATATGTTTCAATATCTTTTCTCAATTTTATTTTACCGTCAATTTTTTCTGCTAATTTTATTTTTGTATATTGTTCATCAGGATATACAAGATAATAGGTTTCTCCATAATCATAAATTCCAAGAAATTCCGCAATATCGCTTTCCACATGAATACTACTCTGTGTTTTACTTTCATTATTTAAATAATCTATTACTTTTAAGCTTAATGATACAAGATGCATACATGATGTGCTTTTTCCATAATTGCATGAACAGGAAAAATATATTTCTTCTGTTTCCTCATCAATACTAATTATAGGTCTAAAAAATTTTCCGCCATCATTGATAATGGCGGTAAAATTTGTTTTATTATTGCTTTTAAAAACAGAAAACTCTTCTACTAAATTATTTTCATAAAAGTCTTTTCCCGTTCTATATTCAAAATCATTAGCTTCTAATATCTTTTCATTTAATTTATCTATTATTTTATATATATTTCTCACCTTATCACCTTTTTTAATTTACAACTTCTCAATTATATATTCCTCAATATTCCTTTTTTCTGAATTTATATTTATTCCTATGAGATATATTTCTTTTCCGCTGTATTTTTCATAATACTTCATTTCTTTTATCTGTTTTAATGCTTCGTCGCTACTTTGATCCAGTTTTATTTCAAATAAATATATCCTGTCGTCAAAGTCTATTACTAAATCGCTTCTTCCTAAATTTGTCAATTCTTCTGCTTTTACATCTATTCCTGCTGAGGCTATTATTGTAAATATCAATACATTTCAGATAATAAAAAAGCAAATTCGTTCAAACAAGTAGAAAATTCTAATCCTCAAAAATTCTTGTTCCCGCCGGCCGTTGCAGACTCACATCCATGTTCGTCTTCACTCAAAATCACATCCGTGTGATTTTGTCCGGCTCCACTTCGAATTTTTTCAGGAATTTTCAAGTTTTCACTCATTTGCTTTTTTATTATCTTTATTTATCTCTTCAAGTATTTTAAGAAGACTTTCTTTCACTTCAAAATTTGGATAGTCCAGTATATATTTTTTCTTTAATCCATATTTTTTTATTCCTTTAAAGGTTAAATATCCTGCCTGCGTAAAGAAGATATTTGCTTTTGCATCTTCTATTTCTCTTGTTGAGAAATCTTCTGCACTTACTGGTGTTTTTACTAAATCTTCATACTCTATCTTTTTGCCTTTTATATATTCATACAAAAAACTTGGTGAGCCACTTTCAAACCAGAAGTTTTGGAATTCTTTTTCTGAAAAAAATCTCAATATTGAATATGGATTATATACTGTATGTTCTCCGTCAAATGAAAATCCATTATAATATCTTTTCATTTCTTCAAGCAATTCTTTTTCTGTTATTCCCATTTCTTTTGATAATTCTTTTATGTAATCCTTAAAGTAATATTCCAATTCTTCCTGTGTATACCCAAACATCTGTGAATATTTTCTGTTTAAGGATATATAGCTTAAATTGTTTAATGCTGAGAATACTCCTGTTTTTGTGAATTTTGTTATTCCGGTTATGAATACAAATTTTATATGCTCGTCATTTGCTTTTATATTTAAATAGAAATTTCTTAATACTTCTCTGCATTTTTCTGCCATTTTTTTGTTTGTTATATTATCCAATATTGGTTTTTCATATTCGTCTACCAGTATTACTACCTTTCCTTTTTCTGATAGCTTCATTATTAATTCATCAAATGCGAAACTATAATCTGTTTCTTCTATCTTTACTCCATTTCTTTTTCCTTCCTGAACTATCATTTTTGTGAGGCTTTCTTTAAGTTTCTCTATACTTTCTGATTTTGCTTTTAATAGATTTAATCTTATTATTGGATATTCTTTAAACTCCAATTTGTCGTATATATATGTATCTTTAAATAATTCTCTTTCCCCTTTAAATAAATAATAGAATGCCGATATAGTTAAACTCTTTCCGAATCTTCGAGGTCTTGACATAAAATAAAACTTTCCACTATTTATTAAATCATATAGATACTTTGTTTTATCTACATATATATAATTTTCTTCTATTAACTCCTTATAATCTGATATTCCTACCGGTAATTTTTTCATCACTTCCACCTCCATATCAAAATTATATCATATTTATAATATAAAACGCTCCAGCATATTAGCTATTGCTGAAGCGTTTTGATTCTACTTACTATAAATTACTACATAAAATTTACTTTCTATTTCCTTTGATTTTTCTTTAACAATAACATTTACAAAATTATCTAGAGAATCACCTTTTTGATATTCCACTGTATTTGGATCATTTTCAAGCAAATATTTTATCTCTTCATCTGTTAAGTTCAAAACTCTTTTTTCTATTGAAACTTTTATATTCTTTTTTACAAATGTACTATAATCTATATTGTGATTTGAAGAGTATTTAAAGTATTTTAAGATAGAAATAAAAGTTGTAGGATCTACATATCCTGGCAATTGAGCTTTAGCTTCTCCTTTACTATCAAAGAAGAAAAATGTCGGTGTCCCTCTTACTCCAAATGCTCCAAATAAATCCCTGTAATTTAATGTTTTCCCTTTATAATTGGCAATCTTTTTCTTATCAGCATATATCTCTGCAAAGATATATTCAGTTCTTAACCACTTTTGTACCTCTTCATCATATAAAGTTTCTTTTTTAAACTTATTACAATAATAACAACTTCCTGAAGAAAACATAATTATAACCTTTTTCCCTGTTATTTCACCAATTTTCAATGCCACATTAAAATCATGAACAATAAATTTATCTGGAAGGATTGAACCATACATAATTACACCTGATATTATTAATAAAATAAAAAGACTTATTTTTTTCATTATCCTCACACTCCCTGTAAATTATTGAACTTTCCAAGTATTACCAGAATCCCCATTAAAACCAATAATAAACTCCCTGAAACCTTTAAAATCTTTTGCCATTTTGGTGTCCCAAATGTAATTCTGGATAATAATTTACTTACTACACCGCTGAAAAATAAAAATGGAATAGAAATCCCCAATGAATATAAGAAAAGCATAAATCCACCTTTAAATATGTTTGTTGTTGTAGATGCAAAGGTCAATACTGCTGCGAGAACAGGTCCTGAACATGGAATCCATATAAATGAAATTAAAATTCCCATTATAAAAGCACCTAAAAAAGTTGTTCCCTTATATTTTGATAAATCCAGCTTAAATCCTTTGAAGATCTCTTTATCAAGGAGATAATAAATACCCATTATTATAATAAATATTCCTGCAACCAGATTAAAGACGTCTTGATATTTTGAGATAAAAGTTCCCAAACTTCCTGCTAAAACACCCAGCATCGAGAAGAATATCGATAAACCAAGAAAAAAAGCTAATCCACGTTTCAAGGTAAGTTTAAAATCCTTCAAATCTGGCATTAGAATTCCAAAAAATAATGGAACTAACGGCAATATACAGGGACTAAAAAATGAGATTATCCCACCTAAAAAGGCACCAAAATATCCTATTGTTGGTTGAACAGCAACAGCTAAATTCTCCATATTCATCTCCTTTCTATTGATTATAACTAATAGTAGATTAATTATATCATAATTACAATTATAAATTATACTCCCTCAAAAATCTTTGAATAATTGAGATAATTAAAAATATTTAAAAATTCCAATTGCTAAAGTAATGTTAATTTAGTTTTTATGGATTTTAAATTTTAATATTAAAGTTATATAATGTTATATAAAGAATTTTCATATGGGAGGGATAGGATTGACAACTTTAGAATTGGCAGAAAAATACCGAGAAGACATAGTTAAATTTATGAGCAAACTCATAAAAGCCAGAAGTTATTCTGGTGATGAAAAAGAAGTAATTCAGGTAATTAAAGAAGAGATGGAAAAGGTTGGATTTGACGAAGTAAAAATCGATGGTCTGGGAAATATTCTCGGAAGGATTGGCAGTGGAAAAACTGTTATAGCTATGGACGCACACATTGATACAGTTGAAGTAGGAAATCCTGATTTGTGGGATAAGGATCCATTTAGTGGTGATTGGGATGAAGAATGGGTTTATGGTCGTGGTGCTTCTGATCAAAAAGCCGGTATGTGTTCTATGGTATATGGTATGAAAATACTTAAGGATTTAAATTTACTTGATGATTTTACAGTATATGTAACTGGTACAGTTATGGAAGAAGACTGTGACGGATTATGTTGGAGATATATTGTAGAAGAAGACAAGTTAAAACCTGATTTTGTAGTTATTACAGAACCTACAAGTTTAAATGTCTATAGAGGCCATAGAGGAAGAATAGAATTTAGAGTAAAAACAGTGGGGCTTTCAGCACATGCAAGCGCTCCAGAAAGAGGCGATAATGCTATATATAAAATGGCAAAGATTATAAATGAAATAGAAAAATTAAATGAAAACTTGCATTATGATCCGTTTTTAGGTAAAGGCACAATAGTTGTTTCTCAAATATTCTTTAAATCACCTTCACATAACGCTGTACCTGATGAATGTGTTATTCACATTGATAGAAGATTAACAGCTGGAGAAACAAAGGAAAGCGCATTTGAAGAGATAAGAGAAATATTTAAAAAGACCGGTATAGATGCTGAAATTGTAGAATTAACCTATTCAAAACCTGCTTATACAGGAGTAGAATATCCAGTTGAAAAATATTTTCCAACATGGGTTGTTGAAGAGGACTCTACTGTAGTTCAAGCTGCAAAAGAAACGTTTGAAAAAACATTTAATGATGAACCATTTATTGATAAATGGACATTTAGTACTAATGGAATTGCAACAGCTGGTGTTTATGGAATACCTACAGTTGGATTTGGACCTGGTGATGAAAAATATGCTCATGCTCCAAACGAAAAGGTAAAGATTGAACATCTTGTTAAAGCTGCAGCATTTTACGCTAATTTCCCAAAAACATTGGTAGAGAAACTTAAAAAGTAAATTTTTTTCAGTAAAAAAGAGAACGTTTTCAAATTAAAAAATTAAAACTAAGGGGGAGATATTTATGTCAGCATTTTTTAAGACAGAAAAAAGTAGACATTTCATTACAACACAGGATTTTACAAATGAAGAAATAGAAATGATGTTAGATCTTGCAAGGGATTTAAAAATCAAAATGGCATCCAACATACCAACACCATATTTATTATATAAAACTTTATTCTTAATATTCTTTGATCAATCTACAAGAACAAGAAACTCTATGGAAGCTGGTATTGCACAATTAGGAGGTCATGCTAATTTCTTAAACCCAAGTACAATGCAATTATCTCATGGAGAAACACCTGAAGATACTGCAAGAGTTTTAGCAAGAATGGGACACGGAATTGCAGTTAGAGCATGTGAATTCGGAAAAGGTAATAAATATTTAAGAGGAATGGCTTCTGTTTCACAGGTACCTGTTATGAATTTACAGGATGATGTTTATCATCCGTTCCAGGTATTGGCCGATGTAATGACAATGCAGGAAAGATTTGGAAAGAATTTAAGAGGCTTAAAGGTTGGTATCAGCTGGGCATATGCTGAAAGTCATTTAAAACCTTTATCAGTTCCTCAATCACAAATATTACTGTTCACCAGATTGGGTATGGACGTAACTCTTGCTTATCCAGAAAAATTCGATTTAATGCCTGATATTGTAAAACAGGCACAGGAAAATGCAGAAAAATATGGTGGAAAATTGAATATTTCACATAAAATGGAAGATGCATTTGTTGATGCACATGTTGTTATACCAAAGAACTGGGGAGGATTCTTTGTGTCAGATGATCCAGAAGAAATTAAAGCTGAAACCGCAAAACATAAAGATTGGATCTGCGATGAAGAAAAAATGAAATTAACAAGACCGGATTCAGTTTATATGCATGCATTACCTGCAGATAGAGGAAAAGAAGTTGTAGATTCTGTTATTGACGGACCACATTCAATAATATTTGATGAAGCAGAAAATAGATTGCATACAGCAAAGGCTGTAATGACATTATTAATGGGTGGAAGATAATAATCGGGATGTGATTGCCATGTTTGATCTTGGGATATTAAATGGCGAAATATACATAAATGGTGAGTTTATAGAAGGAAACCTTTATGTTAAAAATGGAAAGATATTTGATATTACTACATCATATTTAGAATCAAAGAAAGAAATCAATGCTTCCGGGAAGTTTATACTTCCCGGTTTTATAGATCCACATGTTCATTTTGAACTAACCGTTGGAAAATATACTTCTGTCGATAATTTTAAAACAGGCTCAATTTCTGCAGCATATGGCGGAATTACTTCATATATCGATTTTCTCGATCCAATAACTACAATGGAAGAACTGAAAAAAGCTTTTGAAACTCGTATGAATTTAGCCCAAAAAAGTCATACCGACTTTGCATTTCATGCCACTATAGCAAATCCAACTGTAGAACCTCATAAATTAATTAAAAAATGCAAAGAATTAGGTGTAGCAAGTATTAAATTATTTACCACGTATGGACAGCGAATGACAAAGGATAAATATATATCAGAATTGCTTTCATTATCTTCTGAAGAAGGAATTGTCGTTACAGTACATGCTGAAAATGATGAGCTAATAGAAAAGAAGGAAAAAATAAAAATGAAGGAGCATTCTAGCGTTAGATCTACTCTTTCTGAAACTACAGAAGTTGTAAAATTAGCTGAAATGGCAGAATATTATGAAGGACAACTGTATATAGTCCATTTATCAAGTGGATATTCCCTTGATGTCTTAAAGAAAAAATTTTCTGATATCATAGGAAAAAATATGGTTCTTGAAAGCTGTCCGCATTATTTTTATTTTGATGACAGTTTATATGGAAAAAAACACGGATATTTATTCTCAATGACACCACCTTTGAGAAGCGAAAAGGAAAAGGATTTGCTCGTCGAAAATTTTGATTATTTGCAAACAATAGGAACGGATCATTGCCCATTTAATTCAAAGGATAAAAATAAACGATATACAAATATTATGCCTATGGGAATAGGTGGACTGGAATTTTCATTCTCATTAATGTTTACACTTTTTGGAGAAAAAGTTATTGATAAATTCACCTCTAATGTTGCTAAGTATTATGGATTATATCCACGTAAAGGTAACCTTTTACCGGGCGCTGATGCAGATATTGTAATCTTCGATCCAGAAGTTGACTGGATAATAGAAAAACATCATTCTGCAGCAGATTACACAGTTTATAAAGGTCTCCCTGTTAAAGGCAAAGTTATAACAACAATATCAAATGGTAAAATAATAATTAACAATGGAAAATTTATCGGTTCAAGGAAAAAGGGAAGATTCCTGAGAAGGGAAGAGATAAGATGGTAAAGGTTATTGTTAATTGTAATATCTTTGATTATGAAACATATAGAGAAAATCAATATATTAGATTTGATAAAGAAATAATTGAAACAGGTTCAATGGATAATTTCAAAAAAAAAGGAAATGAAGAAATTATTGATTTTAAAGGAAAACTCGTTATGCCAGGATTTGTCAACGGACATACACATATTTATTCCACTTTTGCAAGGGGAATGGCTGTTGAATTTAATCCAAAAAGTTTTTCTGATATCTTAAAACAGTTATGGTGGCGAATGGATTCAAAAATTGATCTTGAAACTACATATTATAGTGGTCTTGTGAGCGGTATAGAATTTATAAAAAATGGAATTACAGGAATTATAGACCATCATGCAAGCGGGCAAGCAATAAAAGGAACATTGAACAAATTAAAGGAAAGCGTTACAGAAGAAATTGGTGTAAGAGGTGTTTTTTGTTTTGAAACCAGTGATAGATTTAATATTGACGAATGTATTGAAGAAAATACAGAATTTTTAAAGAATAATTCTGAAAAATTTGCCGGAATGTTTGGTTTACACGCTTCACTCTCTTTATCCAACGAAACATTAAAAAAGGTATCAGAAAATTTAAATGGTGCTCCCATACACATTCATGTAGCTGAAAGTTTAGAGGATGAGGAAGATTCAATAAAAAAATATGGAAAACGTGTTGTTGAAAGATTAGAAGAATTCAATTTGTTAACTGATAATTCCATATTATCCCATTGTGTCCATATTGATGAAAATGAAGCTGATATAATTTCAAATTACAATGTATATGTTGCACTTAATCCTACTTCAAATATGAATAATGCCATAGGAATGCCAAATTATAAATTACTCAAAGATAAAAATATAAAAACAATAATAGGCAATGACGGCTTAGGATTTAATATAACAAGAGAATATTTAAACCTTTATTTCACCCAGAAATATAGATATGAAGATCCAACATTCTTCAATTTTGATGATTTAAAGAATAATATTGATAATGTATATAACCTGTTTGGAAAAATGTTGAATATAAAGGTTGGTAGAATAGAAAAAGGATACAAAGCCGATATGATTTCTTTTGAATATGCACCATTTACACCTTTAAATGAAAATAACATTTTTGGGCATGTGTTTTTTGGTATCTGGGATAATCTCGATGTTGTTGATACAATTATTGACGGTGAATTTTTAATGGAAAATAGGAAAGTAAATTTTGAAGTTGAAAAAATTTATAACGAAGCAAAAGATGTTGCTGAAAAATTATGGAATATCATTTAAAAAACTCCCGCTATTGAGCGGGAGTTTGATATTATCCTCTGATTCCTAATTTTGAAATTAATTCTTTATAAACTTCTGGTCTTTCTTTCTTGAGGTATTTTAACATTTTTCTTCTTTTACCAACCATTTTCATAAGACCTCTTCTTGAGTGGAAATCCTTTGGATGTGTTTTTAAGTGTTCTGTTAAGTGTCTGATTCTTGCTGTTAATAAAGCAACCTGAACTTCTACTGAACCTGTGTCTTTGTCGTTAATTTTGAATTCTTCAATAACGTTCTTTTTTACTTCTGGATCTAATCCTCTTGACATCTTCTTTCCCTCCGTTTATATATTCCTCTGACCAAGATAAGGTCTATGCCATTATCTGAGTCAGGGTATTTATATTATATTATAAGTTATGTTAAATGTCAATTGATATTTTATTTAAATTTCAACAACTTCTTCTCCATCAAAGTCTTCCTTTAAAGCATATTCAAGGGATATTAATGCTACCTTTAATTGTTCTTCATCAGGTTCTGATGTGGTTATTTTTTGAAGCATTAATCCTGGAGAAGCTAAAATCTTACCAAGAGATGTATCTATTATTTTTGCTGTAAATCTTTGAAATTCATATGCAACTCCAGCTACCAACGGCAATAAAACTATTCTTGTTATTGTTTTTTCTAACAATGTTGTATAACCCATAGCTCCTGTAATGGAAAAAACTATTATCGAGGCAAAAACAGTTATTATAAGAAAACTCGTTCCACATCTGGGATGTAATGTTGTATATTTTTTTGCGTTCTCAACAATTAATTGTTCTTTGTTTTCGTAAGTATAAACTGCTTTATGTTCTGCACCATGATATTCAAAAACTCTTTTAACATCCTTAAATAATGAAATTACCCATATATAAAGTATAACAAATATTGCCCTTATTACACCTTCAGCAAATGAAAACCAGAATTCATTGTTTATATTGAATAATTTTGTCAAATACATCGGTGCCAATCCAAATCCCCCAACAGAAAAAAGTATAGCTAATAATATTGATATAATCATATCTTTTTTTGTTATTTCCTCTTCATCTGATACATTAGCCGAATAAGTTAAAGCTCCCATTCCTATTATCATCGCTTTTAATAATACAAAAAAACCCCGTATAAAGGGTATCTTTTCAAGAAAACCGAAAGAAAATTCATTTAATTTTTTTATCTGAACCTTTCCATCTGGCCTTTTTACAGCAACTACAGTATGTATTCCCTTCATCATTACGCCTTCAATAACTGCCTGACCTCCAACATATTTAGGCATTTTCTTTTCGTTCATTATTTATCCTCCTCAATATTTCCTCTGCTACACCATTTTCTGTAATTACAAAATAAAAGGTTAGAGCTTCCTTATCAACAGTTTTTTCTTTTTTCAATACCATGGAAGCCTTTCTTCGTATTTTTAATCTTTCATTTATATTTAATTTAGAAATTTCTTCAACTATAGAAAAAAGCCGCGCGTCATTTATACACGCGGTCACTATTTCATTGATGATTTTATCATCTATCACTTACAATTCTCCTCGTATTATTCTTCTGTAGCTTCGTCTGTTTCTTCTTCTGTTATTTCTGCAAAAACTCTGAATTTTATACCTGTTCTCTTTTCGTCACCAACAGTAACTTCAACAAATCCTGGTACTACAAAAATCTTTTTTCCTCTTGTTTCAACGAATCTTCTGGCAATAGCAATAGCTTTTACTGCCTGATTAACAGCCCCCGCTCCTATAGCCTGGATTTCAACTTCGTCTGTTTTGCTGAGAACTCCTGCGATAGCTCCAGCAACTTTGTTTGGAGATGAATTATGACCAACTTTTAAAACTTCCATGAATAGCTCAGCCCCCTTTATTATCATTATCACATTTTATTTTACCATAAAATTTCTTTTTTTTCAAATACAATTTTTAATTGTTAATATACATATACCAAAAAACAAATCCCCCTTTTGAAAAGGGGGATTTATTAAAATTCTATTATATGTCTCCATACCTGTGTTATTGAATCCAATATTTCTTTTGGTGAAATTAAATCACCATCTACTCTATTTACAAGTGCTATATGTTTTCCAAATTTATTTACCCTTGATATTTCAAGTGCAAGTTGCCCTAAATTCATTTCAGCCACAATTATAGCCTGTGATTTCTTCAAAAGATTTTTCATTTTTGATACAGAGAATGGCCAGATTGTAATGGGTTTAAATAACCCTACAGGTATTCTATCTTCACGTGCCATTTTTACAGCCTTCATTGCACTTCTAGCAACTGAACCATAAGCTACAACTATAATTTCAGCGTCTTCTGTCATATATTCATCATAAATAGCAATTTCTTCTGTATATAATCTGATTTTGGAATCAAGATGTTTAATTACTTTATCTGCTACTGAAGAAGACCCCACCGGGAATCCTGTTTCATCATGAACTAAACCTGAAACATGAAATCTTGCCTTTCCCATTTCTATTAACGGATTTACAGGATAATTTTCTTCCTGGAATCCAAAAGGATGGAATAAATCTTCTTCTTCTATTTCTTCTTCACTCATTCTTGCCACTATTTCAGGATTTTCGTATTCATCACTTAAGTAAAAACTCTCTCTCATATGTCCTAATGTTTCATCCATTACAAGCACAACTGGTGTTCTATATTTTTCAGCATAATTAAATGCCGTAATTGTATATTTATAAACCTCTTCTACTGTTGAAGGATAAAGAGCTATTATCTGCTGATCGCCATGCCTTCCCCATCTTATCTGCATTATATCTCCCTGTGATGGCTTTGTTGGCAAACCTGTACTTGGTCCTCCCCTCATAACATCCACTATTACACATGGCGTTTCAGTCATCGTTGCGTATCCAAGAGCTTCCTGCATTAAACTAAAGCCTGGACCACTTGTAGCTGTCATTGACTTTACGCCTGCTAATGATGCACCAATAATGGCTGCAGCACTGGCAATTTCATCTTCCATTTGTATGAATTTTCCTCCAACTTTTGGTAATTCTCTTGCCATAACCTCTGCTACTTCTGAAGAAGGTGTAATAGGATATCCTGCAAAAAATCTACAACCTGCTTTTACTGCTGCTAATGCACATGCTTCATTTCCCTGCATGAATACTATTTTACCCATTGGCCTCAACCACCTTTTTCTCTGATATATCAATAGCAATATCAGGACATAATCTTTCACACATTAAACAACCTATACATTTGCTTTCATCAACTATTATAGGTTTTCCCATTTCTGCTGAGCCAAGGGCTTTTGTTGGACAAACATGATAACATATACCACAGTTTTTACAGTAAGAATAGTTAATGGTAATCTCATAGCTTTTTTTTGCCATTTAGGATTTTCACCTCTTTATAAAAGGATTAGAGTATTGATAAAAATACACCTGCTGCTACAGCTGAACCAATTACACCTGCAACATTTGGACCCATTGCATGCATAAGAATAAAGTTTCCTGGATCTTCTGACTGAGCAACAGTTTGTGCAACCCTTGCTGAATCAGGAACAGCTGAAACTCCAGCAGCACCTATTAAAGGATTTATTTTATCTTTTGTAAATAAATTCATGAGTTTTGCAAAGAATATCCCTGACATCATTGCAATAATAAATGCAACAGCACCAAGTAAGAATATTTTTAAACTTGTTGGCTTTAAAAATACATCTGCCCTTGCTGTACTTCCAACAGAAAGCATTAATAATATGGTAACTGAATCAAGTATATATCTTGAAGCAGCTTCAGCAAGCCTTTTTGTAACTCCAGATTCTTTTAACAAATTACCAAGCATTAACATTCCCACAAGTGATATAGCCTTAGGTACAAGTAACGCAACAACTATTGTTGTAGCAATTGGGAATATAATCTTTTCTTTTTGTGTAACATGTCTCATTTTTTTCATTCTTATTAATCTTTCTTCTTTGGTTGTCAATAATTTCGAGACAGGTGGCTGCAATATCGGTATTAAAGCTATATACGAATATGCAGCAATTGCGATTATTGCCAATAAATCAGGTGAAAATCTTGAAGCAAGATAGATTGAAGTAGGTCCATCTGCACCACCAATTATAGCTATAGATGCAGCGCTATGAATATCGAATCCCATCATATTTGCAACTATAAATGTTCCAAATATTCCAACCTGAGCTGCAGCACCTAAAAAGATTAATCTCGGATCTGCAATAAGGTATGAGAAATCTGTTAATGCACCTATTCCTAAAAATATCAATGGTGGATATATTCCTAAAAACATTCCCCTTTGTATATACCATAATAATCCTCCAACCTGGCCATCCATAGGTGGATTTAAAATACCGGTAACTTCCGGTGGAATATTCGCAAGAATAATTCCAAATCCAATAGGTATTAATAATAACGGTTCGGCATGTTTAACAATAGCAATGTAAATTAACACGGATCCAATAGCAATCATCAATAGATGCTGCCAGGTAAAATAGGCAAAACCACTGTTTGCAAAGAATGCGACAAAATTAGACAAATCCATTTCAAATCCTCCTTGTAAATATTTTCAAATTTAATTATAACCCTTTATGTTAATTAATTCAACCATCATTTTTTATAAGATTAACAACTTAAAGTTTAAAAAGCACAGGATTTTGGATTACTTTACTGCTAATCCTAACTGATTAGATTTAACAGGAAGATTTTATCTTTTAGTTTCTTGCAACCAATTTAGAAATTTCTATAATAACTTCCACAGCCTTTTCCATTGAAGGAATTGGAATGTATTCGTATCTGCCATGGAAATTGTGACCACCTGTAAAGATATTTGGACATGGCAATCCCATATAAGATAGTCTTGCACCATCTGTTCCGCCTCTTATAGCTTTTATAATTGGTGTTACACCTACATTTTCCATGGCTTTTTTAGCTATTTCAATTATTTCTGGATTTTTATCTATTATTTCTTTCATGTTGTAATAAGAATCTTTTAGGTTTAATTCAACTGTATTTCCACCATACTTTTTGTTTAAAAGCTCCGCATTTTTTTCACATAACCATTTTTTATTTTCAAATAATTTTTTATCATGATCTCTAACTATCATTACAACTTCTGCTGAATCACAATCACCTTTAATGCCTACTACATGAAAAAATCCTTCGTATTTTTCTGTATTCTGTGGAGTTTGTGCCTGAGGAAACATCATTATTAATTCTGCTGCTATTTCAGCTGCATTTATCATTTTATTTTTAGCTGTTCCTGGATGTATACTTTTTCCATTTATTTTAAAATGTGCTGTGGCAGCATTAAAATTTTCTGCTTCAAGCTCTCCAATTTCTCCCCCATCTATTGTATATGCAAATTTTGCGCCAAATTTTTCCACATTAAATCTATCGGCTCCTCTACCTATTTCTTCATCAGGAGTAAATCCTATTCTTATCTTTCCATGTTTTATTTCTGGATGCTGAATTAAGTATTCCATAGCTGTGATAATTTCAGCAATACCGGCTTTGTCGTCTGCACCCAACAATGTATTTCCATCTGTAACTATTATTTCCTGTCCAATATAATTATTTAATTTTGGAAATTCCTCAGGACTTAATACAATATTCTTTTCTTCATTTAATACAATATCTCCGCCCTCATATTTTATAATCTTCGGTTTTACACCTTTGCCTGTTAATGCAGGTGCTGTATCCATATGAGCAATAAAACCTATTACAGGAATATCTTCTTCTGAATTTGCCGGTAAAGTTGCATATACATATCCATTTTCATCTACTTCAACTTCACTCAACCCTATTTCTTCTAATTCTTTTTTTAAATAATTTGCAAAAACAAGCTGTTCTGGTGTTGAAGGACATGTTTCAGAATTTTCATCAGACGTGGTATAAAATTTTACATATTCCAAAAATCTTTCCTGTACTTTTTTCATAGTAATGCCCCTTTCTTTGGTATTCTATATTTATTATATTTATATAAACCTTTTGATTTCCAATATCTTTTCTTTATCAAAATCATATTCTTTAAATTTATCATTTGATAATACAAAATATCCATATTTTTTTGCTATTTCTATTATTTTTTCATCTGCCGGAGAATGTAAATATACTCTTTTTTTCAACAGAAAATTTTTTAATATTTTCCTTTCTTCTTCTTCTAAAATGTATTCGATATTTTTATCAAAAACAATATGAACAGGATAAAATACATATTTTTCTGTATACAGATTTTCTATTATTCCCAGCAAAAACTGTAAGGAATTTTTATTTTCATATCTTACAACATTGCTTCCATCAATAACCATCCCTTTTATTCCCGAAACATTGAATAGTCTATAATGATAATATGAAAAACTCCTTAACTGTAGATTAAGTAAATGTTGTTCAAAATCACTAAGACTTTTATAAATTTCCAAAAATCTTTTTAAGGTTGCATTTTTATCTTCAAGTGGATTTAATTTTAATATTTCATCTAACAAATTCTGAATAAAAATATTTTTTTCGTCAAGAGGAATATAAGTCATTAACGCGTAAAGATCTATATAATCCTTAAATGGAAGTTTTTTAAAAATAACTTTTGGTGTGTATAATTCTATACCATATTTTTTCAATTTTTCTTCATAACCACCTGGAGGAAATTTATCGGGAAACATTATAAATTTTATCATTTCTATATCTTCATCTTTTAATCCATAATATTTTTTCAAATCGTTAAATCTATTTTCTTTTGGTTTTTCTACAATATGAATTAATAAAAATTGCAAATCATTAATGTGTTTTGTCAGTATTTTTCTTTCTGCATTTTTACTTAAAAATCTAAATAGAGATATTAATTTTCTCTGATTTAATGTTCTTGGAGACAATAGATATTTTCTCATTTTCAATACGTCTTTTCTAATTCTATCGCTATGTTCTTTGTAGTCTTTTTCTTCTATAATATGCTTTATTTCTCCAAAACCCATTTAATATTTCTCCTTTTTTAAAATTTGGTGTATAATATTATAAAGAGGTTGCGAGGTGGTACTATAAATAAAAATATTTTAAAAAAAATTCTGGCTTTTTTTGTAATTATTGGAACGTTAACCTGGGGTGGAATTGTAATTGTATTTACATTCTTTTTATGGGCATCATTATATATTATAAACCTTCTAAGAAAAAAATTGCCCATTGACGCTTATGATTTTAGAGGTCCTTATACATATACATATAAAACTGAAGGAAAATTACAATTAAAGATGGATATTTATTATCCCAAAAATCACAATAAGGAAAAATTACCTGTTATATTTTTTGCGCATGGTGGTGGATGGGTTTCCGGGTTCAGAAATCAACCCAATAATGTTTCATGGTGTAAATTTATTGCTTCAAAAGGTTTTGCTGTAGTATCTATTGACTATAGATTTGGAATTTCACATACAATGGATGAAATATTATCAGATTATACAGACGCTTTAAATTTTATCAAAAAAAACGCCCAAAAACTGTATTTTGATAAAAATAATATTATTTTAATGGGACTATCCGCCGGAGGCCATCTTTCGTTATTATACTATTCTTATAACACATTTTTAAAAAAGAAAGATAAAATTTCTGGTATTAAAGGCGTGATTGCATACTATGCACCGTCCGATTTAATGGATCTTTTTGATAAAAATGTAAAATCGGTTTTTGCAAAGGTTGCAGTTACTGCAACTTTAAAAGGATTACCGGTAAAAGAAAAAACAGGAAAATATTTATATTATTCTCCTATATTCTGGATAAATGAAAATATGAATCCTGTATTATTGGTTCACGGAAAAGAAGATAAAGTTGTTCCTTTTTCGTCTTCTGTAAAATTGTATAAAAAATTAAAAGAAAAAGGTGTAAAGGTTAAGTTTTTTGTCCACAAATATGGTGATCATGGATTTGAATTTGAAAATAATGATATACAAACAATTAAAATTCTAAATGAAACAATAAAATTCATGAGGGGTTTGATTAAAAATGAAGGTTGATTTTACATATGAAAAGAAAGATTTTGATTATATTTCTGGATATATTTTTAAAGGAAAACATTATAGATGTAATTATATTCGATTTAAAACATTATACAGAAATCCTGCCAGAGGTACTGAAACTGTAGAATTATATAATTTTGAACCCAAAGAAGAAACTCTTGCTTCTGCATTAATTTTACACGGTCTTGGTAGTGCAAATGTAAAGTATATGATATGGCTTGCAAAACGTCTTGCATCTGTTGGAATAAATACCTCTATTTTAATCTTACCCGGTAATTATACCCGTGTTGATGAAAAATCTGTTAGTGGAAGAAATTATCTCTGGCCTGAAATAAGTGTAATGTATAGATTTTGGGAACATGGGGTTGTTGATACATTAAGTACAATTGATTTTTTAAAACAAAAAAAATTGTGGAAAAAACACAATATCCTGATTGGATATTGTTTAGGAGGAATGATAGGAACTATTGTAGAAGCTTTAAACCCACAATTAGATAAATTATTGTTAATGACAACAGGAGGATACTTACCGGAAATTTTATATAATTCTCCTGCAACAAAATTTGTTCGAAGAATGATAGATAAAGGTTTTAAAACAGATTTTGATATGCATAATATAGAAAAGATTTATAACATATACGAGGATCAATTCCAGATAGTAAAAAATATGAAACTTGAAGAAATATTAAATAGCAAAAAAATACATCCATTATTTAGAATAGATCCTCTTTCTTATGCTCATTTAATTAATCCAAAAAAGGTTACTTTTATTGAAGCAATATTTGATAAAACACTTTCTGTAAGAAGCAGAAAGATTTTATGGAAAGAATTTAAGAAAGGTGCAAAACATATTCACGCTCTTACAGGACATGTAATATGGCTACCATTTGAATTTATGTTAGCTAATTATGTTATTAAATTAATGGATATAGAAGATCTAAAGATCAGAGCAAGATTATATGGTTTTGATGAAATAGATGAAGTTTTAGATGAAAATTTTTAGGGGTGATTTTATGGAAAATTTCTTATTTAACGGAAAGTTTTTCAATAAACAGAATTTCATTTCTTTGTTCTTTTCAATTGTATTAATCTATTTTTTTCCTATTAATTTTTCATTTGAAATAAAAAAATTATTGGCTGTATTGTTGATTACATTTATATCCGATAATATTGATGTAAAATGGAAAAACAATATTAGACTTGTTACAAATATGACAGGATTTTTAGTTGCTTCTCTTTATGGAAGACAATATATTTTAGTTGCTGCAATAACCACTTTATTCAGGCTTGAAAGACTTGGATTAAATAAAAGAGTTAGTAAATTTCTGGGCTATTTTTTCATGAATTATGGAGGATATGTACTTGCCGATTTAATTACTGACAATATTTATTTAAAACTATTTTTGTTTGTAACCTTTTCAAAGCTAATTAACACATTACATACAGATTTAGATCGTTTTGATTTCAATATGCTGCTTACAGAATATGTATTTTTCTTAACTTTGTTGCCAAGTATGTATTTCTACCTTTTATGCCAGAACCATGTCTTAAAAATTTATTTTATCTTTCAAAATTTGATTTTTATTATTTTATATTATTTTATAATGAAACATCTAACTGAAAGAGAAGAAGAAAAAATCAAAAATGAAAGGCTTAAACGTTTCAATGATATAATGCTTCAATTTTCAAACATTTTATATTCATATTCTATGAATGTTTCAAAAGAAAAGATTTCAAAAGATGTTGCCAACATTTTAAATAAACAGTTTGGATATAAATATGTCTTAATCTCAGAAATAGACTATGAAAACGATAAGATTAATAGAATTACATATGCTGGATTATCAGAAATTGAATTCAATAAATTAAAGGAAACAAAAGTTAAGGCTTCAGATATTTTAAAACTTTTTGCTAATGAATATAGATATGGAGAAGTATATTTTATCCCTGCAGAAAAAGGGGATTTTGACGAACAGAATTATTATTTTCAGTTTGAATCAAATATAACTTTAAATACATATACACAAAAGAAAAACCAATGGCATCCAAATGATTTATTGCTTATAACAATAAGAGATAAAGAAAATGAAATCATTGGATATATCTCATGTGACCAGCCTAAAAATGGTTTAAGACCTACTGAAGAAGATATGAAAATACTATCTGTTCTTTCAAAAATAGTTTCTATAATATTGATACACAGTAAACAATTTAAATATATTAAAAAATTAAGTGAAACAGATTACCTGACATCTTTATATAATTCTTCAAAGTTAAATAAAGATATTAAATTCTATAATATTTCTAATATTCCTATTTCTCTGGCTTTTATTGACCTTGATGATTTTAAGAAAATAAATGATACATACGGCCATGTAATTGGAGATGAAAAATTAAAAGAGTTTGCATTTACCTTAAAAAGCTCCGTTAGAGATATTGACAAAGTTTATAGATATGGTGGAGATGAATTTGTAATAATTTTTGAAAATTTAAATAAAAAACAGGCTAAAAAGATTCTGGAAAGAATAAAAAGAAAATTAATTGAAACTGGTTTAAGTTTCAGCGTTGGTATTGAAGATACATATGAAACTGATATCTCAAATTTAATAAAAATAGCAGACAAAAAAGCTTATGAAGCTAAGAACAGCGGAAAAAATAAAATTATATTATAGCGGGGCGAAAATATGAAAAGGCTCTTGATTTTTGTACTTATAATCGTTTCTATATCCCTTTCTTTTTCAAAAACACTTAAAATAGGTATATACAAAGATATACCTATTGTATTTGATGAAAAAAGAGGCTTTTTTGTTGAATTAGCACGGAATATGTTTGAAGATTTAAATGTTGACTATAAATTTGTTTTTGATACACAGGCAAACCTTATTGAAAAACTTAAAAATAATGAAATTGATATTGTTGCTGACCTGGCAATAACCCCTGAAAGAAAAAAATTCTTTAATTTTAACAGCGAAGCTTTATTTTTCGACTGGGGAGTAATATATGTTTCAGGAAAAGAAAATGTCGATAATATAGTTGATTTAAAAAATAAAAAAATTGGCGTAATGAAAACAGATATATTTTACGATGGACCTGGAGGCATAAAAGAAATTCTTAAATCTTTTAATATAAAAGTAGATTTTGTTGAAATGAATGATTATATGGAAATACTTGATGCCCTCGAAAAACATGAAATAGATGCTGGTGTAATGCCAAAATTTCTTGGTTTATATCTTGAGAACAAGCATAACATTAAAAAAACTTCCATTATTTTTACGCCTATAAGTATTTATATGATGTATAAAAAAGATAAAAGTCTGGATGAATTTTTTCAGAGGTTTGATCAATTATTAAAAAAATTAAAATCAGATCCCGATTCATACTATTATAGTATTTTTGATAAATATTTTAATACAAAAACTCTTGAAAAAATACCTGACTGGCTTGTTCCTGCAATTGCTATTTTAGAAACTATACTTATTTTTATAATTATTGTGCTATATATAAATTCCAATCAACTTAAAAGAAAATTACAGAAAAAAAATTCAGAATTAACAGATGCTTTAAATGATCTCGAAAAAACACTTTCAGAATTAAAAAATTCTACAGATTTAATTGAAAAAATTGTTAATCTTTCACCAAATCCTATTTATATAAAAACTGTAGATCAAACTATTATTTTTTCTAATAAAGCTTTTGCTGAATTTTTTAATATGGAAAAAGATGAAATTATTGGAAAAAATTTAAACGATATTATCGGCAATACTATTGATGAAAAAACCAAAGAAAATGCTGTTATAAAAGATATACAGATTATATTAAATCATATTGAAAAAACTGTTTTAGAAGTTAAAATGAAAAAAGACGGAAAAATACGTTATTTCAGAGTTTTCAAAACACCTATAAGGCAACAAAATGGTGAAGATAAAATTCTTGTTTTATATATAGATGTTACAGATAAAGTAGAGCAAAAACTTGAACTTGAGAAAAAAAATAAAATACTTGATTCCACAAACAAAAAATTATTTAAGATGATTGAACTGATTTCCAATTTTGAAACACAGGATATTGAAAATTATTATACAAATCTTTTAAAATTTGCCAATGAACTTGTTGATGCATGTGATTACGGAAGTATTTCACTTGCTGAAAATGATAAATGGAATTTCATTGCAGCAATAGGTCATGATATAGAAAAATTAAAACAACTTAATCTTAAAAAAGATTGGATGGTTCAAACAAATGATGAAATAAAAATATTTAAATCAGATGAATTAATTAAAATTGACAAAAAAGGAATGGATGAAAAAACATTTAATAAATTTATAAATGCTGTAAAAAATATAAAGGAAATAATGATTATAACCTCAGAATTAGAAAAAGGAAAAATACTTAATCTTGCACTGGATATAGACGCCAGTAATCCTAAATCATTTACTGAATACGATAAAACAATTATACAGGCTTTAATGAATATTGCTAAAACTGTAATTAATTCAAAATATACCATAGATAGAGTTAAAAGTGCCTATCTTAATTTTGCCAATAAACTCGCTTTAATTGCAGAAGCACATGATGATATTACAGGACAACATATATATAGAGTTGGAGAGCTTTCGTATTTTATAGCTCAAAAATTAAATCTTCCAGAAGACAAAATAATTGAAATAAAGGAATTTTCGACATTACATGATATTGGAAAAATCTTTATTCCACTTGAAATTTTAAATAAACCCGGTAAATTAACAGATGAAGAATATGAAATTATGAAAAAACATACCATTTATGCAGAACGGTTATTGGGTGATGACCCATACTTTGAAACTGCATTAAAAATTGCATTATATCACCATGAAAAATATAATGGTGGAGGATATCCATATAATTTAAAAGGCGATGAAATACCTATTGAAGCTCAGATTGTATCTATTGTAGATGTATACGATGCTTTACGTTCTAAACGTCCATATAAACCGGCTATTCCACACGAAAAAGTGATGAAAATAATCATTGAGGGTGATAATAGAACTTCGCCAAAAGATTTTAATCCAAAAATCCTTGAGATATTTAAACAATACTCAGATGAAATCAATAATATATATAATAAATTTTCTGATTAAAGCACCTTTTCATGGGTGCTTTAATTTTTTGACTTCAAATTTTAAAAAAATAACAATAGAACCTTTATATTTTTTACTTGACAAATATATACATAATGTATATAATATAATCATGGATGGAAAAATTGACTTTTTTAGTACTATTTGGAGGGTAATAAATGAATTCGGCAAATAAGTGTAAAATATTTCAAAAGAGCGGAAAGTTAATATGCGATTTATTATTGATATTAATAGCCGAAAAGCCCAGTTATGGCTATGAACTATCCAATAGGCTATGCGAAATGGGTATAACAATTCCTGAAGGAATTGGGCAAAAAGGAAGAGTATACAGGGCTCTTTCAGATCTTGAAAAACGTGGCGAAATAGAGTTTGATTGGGATACAACATCAAGTCCACCAAGAAAAATTTATAAGGTGACAGAAAAAGGAAAAGAAAGAATGAAAAGATTTATTTCTGAAATGGAAGAACAGATAATAGTTTTAAAAAACTTTATTAATAAAGCAAAAGAAAATATATAAAACTTCGGAGGTGTAGTAAAATGGAAAGATTATTAGATGACAAAACATTAGAACAGGTAAAGGATTTATTAGGGGAAATGAAAGGTAGAGTAAAAATAATTTTATTCGAAAAAGATGATTGCGAATACTGTGAAGTAACAAAACAATTATACACAGAATTATCAGAAGGTGTAGATAATGTTGATTTAGAAGTTGAAAATATTGACTCTCCACTTGCAGAAGAATATGAAATTGATAAAACATTAGCTCCAGCAACAGTTATTCTTGCATCAAATGGTTCAGATTTAGGTGTAAGATTTTACGGAATTCCTTCAGGACATGAATTCAGCACATTATTACAGGATTTAATTCTCATGTCCAAAAATGGCGAAGAAGTAGATTTCTCAGAAGACACAATTGAAAAATTAAAGGGTATAAACAAAAAAATAAGATTAAGAGTATTTGTAACTCCAACATGTCCATACTGTCCAAGAGCTGTTTTATCAGCACAGATGGCTGCAATGATTAATGAAAATATAAACGGTGAAATGGTAGAAGCTAACGAATTTTACGAAATTTCAATGAAACACAATGTAAGTTCTGTACCACACACAGTTATTGAAGCATTTGAAAATGGTGAATGGGTAGTTAAAGGTGAATTTATTGGTGCATATCCTGAACCAAACTTCGTTGAAGAAGTATTAAAAGCTGTGGAGGGATAAGCCATGTTCTTTGATCTTGGATCATCAAAAAAACATGATTTAAAAGAATATTATGATATGGTAATTATTGGCGGTGGTCCAGCAGGTGTTGCAGCAGGGATTTATGCTGTTCAGGGCGGAATCCAGCCATTAATTATAGAAAAAGATTTAGAAGGCGGTCAGATTAACTTAACAGAATATGTTGAAAACTATCCTGGATTTAAATCTATTACAGGAGAAGAATTAGCAACAAAACTTGGAGAACACGCAAGAGAATTTGGCGTAGAATTTTACGATGGTGAAGTTATTAATGTTGATTTCAGTAAAGATGAAAAGATAATATCACTTGATAATGGAAGTATTGTAAAAGCAAAAACAGTTGTTATCGCAACAGGTGCAACCCCAAGAAAATTAGGTGTTCCTGGTGAAATGGAATTTGCTGGTAGAGGTGTTTCATACTGTGCTACCTGCGATGGACATTTCTTCAAAAACCAGAAAGTTGCTGTTATTGGCGGTGGCAATACAGCTGTTGAAGAAGCTCTTTATCTTTCAAAAATAGCAAAAGAAGTTTATATTATTCATAGAAGAGATAAGTTAAGAGCTGATAAAAGATATCAGGACAAAGCATTTAATACAGAAAATATTAAATTCATCTGGAATTCTGTAGTAAAGGAAATCAAAGGTGATAAGAAAGTAACTCAGCTTGTACTTGAAAACAGAGAAACTGGTGAAATTACAAACTTCGATGTAGACGGAGTATTCGTTTTTGTAGGACTTACTCCTGTAACAGAATTATTTAAAGGAAAAATAGAACTTGATGATTATGGATATATCCCTGTAGATGAACACAGAGAAACAAATGTGAAAGGTGTATTTGCTGCAGGAGATGTTATTCAAAAGGAATTAAGACAGATTATCACAGCAGCAGCTGATGGTGCTATTGCAGCATCTTTTGCTGTAAGAGAATACTTTAATTAATTAGCAATCAAAAAGGAGCTTTCCATAAGGAAGCTCCTTTTTTTATTTATGTTATCTTTTTTAAAAAAAGAGCAGGCCTTTTCGGCCTGCCAGCCCTATTTAAACGAGAGGACTTTCGGGGATTATTAATTCTTTGTTTGCTTCTGCAACTTCTGGTGTTGCAGGTACAAGATCTGTCTTTATATAATCGAGTAAATATTGTTTTACTGATAAATCCCAATATTCTCTTGTAATGTAATATACTTTTGCTCCACCTAATTCATGCTGTACATCTGGCCATGGATATGATGGTTGTGCCATACCTAAACCCCATCTCTTCCAACCATTATAACTTTCAAATGTTGACCACCATTCTTTTGCTCCCAGTTTTTCAAATGCATATTTAGCTTTTGCATAATACATAATAGCTCCTACTTTTAATCCTCTTACATATGCCATTGAGTGTAAACTAATATGAATTCCATTATTCATAACTCTTGCATTTGCAAAACCTGCTAATTTCCCATTAATTGTACCAATCATGAAATATGGATCCTTTAATCTATCTCTATACCATCCTAATAATTCGCCATATACTCTTACACCAACAATATCATAAAAGTCATGATCTACATCTAATAATTTCTTTATAAATGGTAATAATTGAGGTACTTCTTCTTTTTTCAATGGTCTGATATATAAATAATTTCCATCTTTTAATTTTGCCATTTCTGGTTCATATGGTTCTAATTTCAATGACGGTCCTGCTAACATTGGTTCTATTTCTCTAACATCAAATGTAATTTTTTCCTGTGATACTTTTTCCGGTATTTCTTTCCACATAATCTTTCCCCTCCATTTTTATCTTTTATCGTTTTCTGTTATTATTAATCAATTTTATCGTTTCAATTATCCTTCAATTTCAAATGCAGCTACACGAGCTATACTTGATTCACCATCAACAAGTTTCCATGGGAATATACCTATGTACATTCTTCTATTTAATACTTTATCAATTTCTCCACCAAGATTTTCAGCGTGTAAAATCAAGTGTGGGAATAAATCAATATGCATTAATTGATACGTTTCATCTGTAAAGTATTCATCTAATGGTTTTCCGTATTTTTTTCTAAAGTGTTCGTCTGCCATTTTAGCAAATTCAGGTCTGTATTCTCTTAATATTGTATTCATTGGGTGATCTGCAGAACCACAATCAACACCAACCCATTTAATTTCCATTTCTTTTAACCAATCAGCAAATCTTTGATCTGGTCCTGGGTGGAAGTAATAATATTTATTTTCATTTGCTTCTGGTTGATCCCATGCATATTTGTGATAACCAGTGTTAATAATTATAATATCGCCCTTTTTAATCTCGAGATTATTTTCTTTTGCAACCTTTAATAATGTTTCTGGTGTATAAATATCAAAATCTCCAACTTCTTTAGAAATATCTAAAATAACCCCTTCACCGAACAAATAACCATCAAGTGGCAATGAAGCTATATCTCTTCCGCCAGTCATAAAATGTCTTTGACCATCAAGATGTGTACCATTATGCATACTTGTTTGAACTATCTGTCCGTTAACCTTCTGAAGCATCATTCTCTTGAAATACCACAATTTCATTGGCTCATAACCTGGCCATGGTGGTGTTGTAATACCAATCTTCTGAGTTAAATCATACACTTTAATACCTGCCACAATAATCCCCCCTCAATCTGAGTATTTTTTTACAAATGCTTCCAATGCATCTATAAATATATTCATAGGTGGATAGGTTAAACCTGCTCCAACCTGCCCTATACCTGGTTCTTTATGGGCTATACCTGTATTAATTCTTGGTAATATACCCTTTTCAACAACTTTTTTAACATTTAATCCTGTTGGCGTTCCTCTAAAATTCAAGAATGGTATTTTATATGTGTTATTTTCTGCATCTGTAATTTCATACATCTTCTGTGTTGTTTCAATTGCTTCCTGAACACTACCTCCAACAAATTTAACTATAGCCGGAGCACCAGCCATTGCAAATCCACCAAATCCGCCTGTTTCTGTAATAGTACTATCTCCAATATCAGGATTTGCATCTTCCTTTGTAAATCCCGGGAAGTATAATCCTTCTACTTCCTGTGCTGGACCAACAAACCATTCTCCTGGTAACCCAGCTACTCTAATACCAAAATCAGTTCCATTTCTTGCCATTACTGTAACTATTGTACTTCCTTCAATACCTTCTGCTGCTAATGTTGCTGATTTTGCTGCTGGCATTGATAAATTAAGGAAGAAATGATCATTTGAATTAATAAATTCAATTACTTCTTTCTTTTCTTTATCAGAGAACGATGTATCAAGTATTGCAGGTGCAATTTCCCTGATAAACAAAGATGTTGCTGCTTTATTTCTATTATGACATTCATCGCCCATTTGAACTGCCTGAGCAATAAGATTCTTTAAATTAATTTCGCCTTTTATTTCAATAGCTTCTTTTAAAACTGGATATAACACTGATTCCATCCATTTAAGTCTATCAATTACATCAGGTCCATTTGCTCCATATCTTAAAACCTTTCCTAAACCTTCATTCATTGTACAATATGCTTTTATACCATATGTCTTGTTTTCAACTATAAACACAGGCATGGAAGGTGTTGCAACACCAGCCATAGGGCCTACACCATCATGATGATGCCATGGATCAAATTGAATTTCTCCTGATTCTATTAACTCAATAGCCTCTTTTTCATTTTTTGCTTTTCCTTCATAGATAAGCCCACCAATTATTGCGCCTTTTAATGGACCACACATTCTATCCCACGTAATTGGAGGACCTGCATGTAAAATCATATTTTCTTTCATCCCTGGAACTACATCTTTTGCCAATGCCATTCCAACAAGGGTTGGCTGTGAATTCATAATTCTTTCTACTGCTTTTGCATTTGCTGCTTCAACATCTACCTTAACATTTGAAAAGTCATTTAATATTTTTACAGCCTTTGAACCGCCAAGTGGTGGTTTCCAATCAACATGCACAACATGTGCTCCCTGTTTTTTTAAATCTTCATAGAATGATTTCAATCCGATATTTATGATTTTTAATTCTTCTTTAAATAAACTCATCTTCCCAACTCCTTCCAAACGCTAACTGCGAATTTTACTGCACTGGCATTACTTGGGAAGACAATAACACCAGCATCTTCGAGTTTTTTCTTTTGTTCATTATATTTTTGTGGATCCTCATATGTTCCACAAATATTTGCTATTACACATCTATACTTATCAGAAACTTCCCTGGCGTTCTTTACTGCTTCTGCAATTTCACCAGCAGGATCCATATGTGAACCCCAGCCTAACACTACGTCAACCAGTATTATTGCCGTATCTTTATCGAGATATTCTTTTACAAGTCTGGACTTTCTCATTGTAAAGTCAATCATAGGATGTGGTCTTCCAACTGTAAACTCGTCTTCACCCATATCCACTACTGTATTTTCCTTACTTTCATTTATATTCTCAAGCTTATATTCTGGATCTAATGGTGCTGGGGAATATATTGGACCTATCTCTTTTGCAAGCAATACCATTGCTTCATCAGCCAATGTTCCACCAGAATATAGTCCTCTTATATATTTTCCTTCTTTTATTTTTTCTGCTTCTTCTTTTACCTTTGTTTCAAAATCAAATGCTTCAAGGAAATCAAAATACGTATAAATATCTTTCTTTATTTCTTCGCCTTTACACAACAATGCAGCCTTTATAGCAGCATCTTCCAGAGTATGTCCAACTGTAATTGTGTCATCTTCCACTTTTCCGTTTACAAAATGAACGACATGTTTTTTATTTGTCTTTTTCAATAATTCAACAGCTTTTTCTACTACTTCTGGATATGGTGGTTTTGAAACAAGTACTATTATCTCTGTTTCATCATCTTCAATTAATCTCTTAATTCCTTCAAGGAACATTAATCCTCCAACATCTTTCTTTACATCTCTTCCGCCAGTTCCAATGAGCTGGGAAATGCCGCATCCAAGATTTGAGATGATAGAGGATACTTCTTGAGCGCCAGTTCCGGATGCGGCAACAATACCAATCTTCCCCCTGTTGACTACATTTGAAAATGCCATAGGTACTCCATTGATTATAGCTGTTCCACAATCTGGTCCCATAACAAGTAATCCTTTTTTAAGCGCATATTTTTTTAATTTTATTTCATCTTCCAGTGAAACATTATCACTAAATAACATTACATTAAGTCCTCTGTCAAGAGCCTTTTTAGTTTCAAGACCTGCATATTCACCTGCAATAGAGATTAATACCATATTTGCGTCTTTTACTTTGTTAAGTGCAGAATCCATTGAAGGATAGAATTTTTCCCCTTCATCTTCTTCTGTTTCTGTTTTTAGTAACTCTTCAACAGTTTTTTCTATTTCTTCCATGTCTATATTTTCGCCTTTTACAACAATCAAAAGATCATTTGGTGTAGAATTTTCAACTTCTTCTGACATCATATCCAATTCTTTTAAAAATTCCTTATTTGTGTCCGTCCCCATGCCAACCAAAGCTTCTTCAATACCTTCCATTTTTTTTATATCTTCGGTTATCAACATAAGGGTTACGGAATCATAATACGAATTCGGTTTTATCATTGTATAGACCATCCGCTATCCCTCCAAACTCAAAGTAATAGGTAATCCCCAATAACCATCCACTTCCAGATGTAGCTCCCATTTTTAATAAATCATCCTTATTACCGCTACTTAAATATTCTTTAACTGGCAATGGTGCTAATCCTTCGGCAGCATATTTCATTTGAAAATAAGAAATATCATTTGTTTTTTTTCTTGAAATAAAAATAATGTGATCTTTATCCACTAAATCTTTTTTAAAATAATGCTCCATTAAAAGAACTCCTGATAATATATCATCACCAAGTGGAGTTAATCCTGGACCAAATCCTATTAATGATTCATATTTTTTATCAAATAAACCTTTTATTATTTTCAAAGATATTCTGTTATCAACATTTTGTTTTATATAATTAATAGCTTCATCTATATTTACGTTTTTTCTAAAGTTTGTTATTGTTGGATCATACAATTTAAACTTGCTTAAAAAGAAAACGTTATCAAATACTAAAACCTTATTTTTGTTTACATATACTTTTTTGAATTTAAGGAATCGGGAGGGGGCTGTTAGCCCCAATGCCCCTACCCGGTTCGAATGAGTTGTCAGAGTCAATATATCCGAATCGTTAAATTTATAATATACTGTATGTTTTGTTTTGAAAAAGATTTTTGCTTCTTCATTTACATGTTTTTCAAAAACATTTTTTGAAACAATAATATCAGTCATCTGATGCTCCTGTTAATGATAATATTGCATTAGCTAAAATACCAACTATAGCTGCTAAACCCAATCCCTGTAATGCAAAGTTACCAGCCTGGAATACTGCTCCACCAAGACCTGTAACAAGCATTAATGACATAATAACAAGGTTTTTACCTTCTACTTTAACCTGATTGTTAATTAATGTTTTTGCACCTATACTTGCAATCATACCGAATAATAAGATTTCAATTCCGCCCATAACTGGAACAGGTATTGATCTAACAAGTGCTCCAACTTTTGGTACTAATGACATTAAAATTGCAAAAAATGCTGCTATTCTCATTATCCATGGATTAAATGCCTTTGTAAATGCAAGAACACCTGTGTTTTCACTATATGTTGTATTTGCTGGACCTCCAAGCAAACCACCTAATGATGTTGCAAGCCCATCACCCATTAATGTTCTATGCATTCCTGGATCTTCATAGAACTTTTTACCAACAACTGCTGATATAGCAAATACATCACCAAAGTGTTCTACTGATGGGGCTATAGCTACTGGTACAATTGCTGCTGCTGCATACCATGAGAATTTAGGTAAATACATTTCTGGCATACCAATCCAGCTTGCTGTTGATAATTCTGCAAAGTTAACATTACCTGTAATCAATGCTACAACATAACCTACTATAATACCCCAGATAACTGGAACAAGTCTATTAAATCCTCTCATATATAATCTTACAAATATTGCAGTAAATAATGAGATTAATGCTATTGTCCAATTACCGCTTGCCATATTAACTGCTACTGGACTCAAAATTAAACCAATAAGAATAATCATTGTACCGGAAATTACAGGTGGGAATAATTTTTCAAATCTTCTAATACCTATCCATTTTATTAATAAACCAAATACAAATTTAACAAGTCCTGCAAGAACAATACCACCTGTGGCATATGCCAGATAAGGTCTCAGATCTACCCCCGCTTGAACTGCATCCTGTATACTCTTGTATTCAAGTCCTCCCTGTTGCATGTAATAAGTTGTTACTGCTACTACTGGTGCAATATAAGCAAAACTTGATCCTAAAAATACTGGAACTTTCCATTTGGTAATCCAGTGGAATAACAATGTTCCTAACCCAGCTGTCAAAAGAGCTACATTAACTGGAATACCCGTTAAATAAGGCACCAATACTGTTGCGCCAAACATGGTAAATGTGTGTTGTAATCCAAGCAAAATCAATCCCCCAGTACTCATGTTCGCGCTTCTGTCTTCTTGAGGCGTAATGTTCAAATATTCGCTTTCGCCCATGCTTCTCCCCTCCTAAAAAAGATTTGGATAGACAATATCTAAACTTTAACTATTCTTTTCATCAAGTGCTTTTAATATTTTATCCGGTGATAATGGCAATTCATTTATATTTACTCCAAGTGCATCGTAAATAGCTGCTGCTATTGCTGGTGGTATTGAAATCATTGGATGTTCTCCTACACCTTTAGCACCAAATGGTGAAGATTCTTCAAAGGTTTCAACAAAGTCATATTTTATTTCATCTGGTATGTCGGCTATTGTTGGAATCTTATAATCAGTAAACGATACAGTTAATGGATAACCTTTATCGTTATATTTAACCCCTTCAAATAATGCTGGTCCCATACCCTGAATCATTCCACCAACTACCTGACCACCTGCTGTAATTGGATTTATAATAGTACCTGCATCAAACACCCCAACCATACTCAATACTTTTATTTCACCTGTTTCTGTATCAATTTCAACCTCTGCAGCCTGAGCTCCAAATGTCCATTCAGCTGCTGCATTACCCTGACCTGTTTCAAGATCAAGATTTGTAAGCATTTCAGGAACAAAACTACCTCTTCCAATTACCGGGCCACCAATGGCATGCCCATCTGGGTAGGTGTATCCCATTACAACATCTTTTAACAATAAATATTTTTCCGGTCTATATTTTACATATACTCTATCATCTTCTACTTCTAAATTATGAGGTGCAACGCCCAATACCTGTGAAGCTATATTTTTGATTTGATTTAATGCATCTTCCGCAGCTCTGTATAATGCATTACCTACAGTCCATAATGCCCTACTTGCAACTGTCTGCCATTCATATGGATTTACATCAGTATCAACAGGCATTACAAAGTGTATTTTATCCGGTGAAATATGTAATGCATCTGCAGCCATTTGCGTAACTGCTGTATTGAATCCCTGACCAATTTCCTGAATACTTGCCTGCAATGTTACTGTTGCATCTTCATGAAATTTAATTACAACGGCTGATGCTGCATTTGTCGGCATAGCTGGAGCCTTTACAAGACCTGCTATACCTTTACCTCTCTTTTTCTTTGGATCTGCAGGTTGTTCAGGTTTTTTATCGTATTCTATTAATTCTGCTGCTTTTTTCAAACATGCTTCTACATCACCAGTATCATGATGTATAGTTTGACCCATTGAATTTGTTAATCCTGGCTTTAATACATTTTTCAATCTTAATTCAAGTGGATCTATACCTAATTTTTGTGCAACTTCATCGAGATTTCTTTCTGTTGCCCAATGCAATTCTCCATGTCCAAATCCCCTAAATGCACCACCAATAAAGTGATTTGTATAAACACCAAAGGAATCTGTTTTAAGGTTTGGAACATAATATGGACCTGGAAGTGTATATCCAGCAGCTCTTACAACATTTGTTCCATATTCTGCATATGCTCCTCCATCGAATATTAATTCAGCTTCCATTGCCACAATTGTTCCATCATTTTTAACACCTGTTTTTATATGAGCATACATTGCCTGTCTAACAACTGTTGCGACATCTTCTTCTCTTGTATAAACAAGCTTTATATGTCTTCCTTTTACTTTTTCAGCTAATGCAATTACTATACCCTCCATATTTATACCAGCTTTACCACCAAATCCTCCACCAACATAAGGAGCTATAACTCTAACCTTATGTCTTGGAATCTTAAATGCATGAGCTATTAAATTTCTTAATGTAAATGGAGATTGTGCACTTGACCATACAGTAAGCTTTTCGTTATAATCCCAGAAAGCTATTGCTGCATGTGGTTCAAGTGGAGCATGATACATTTGAGGTAAGTAATAGTCACCTTCAACTATAACATCTGCTTCTTTAAAACCTTTTTCTACATCACCTTTTCTTGTTTTATGGTGATGAAATACATTTCTTTCAGGTTCTATATTATATATAGGTAATCTATCATAATTTGCAAGATCAGGATGTATTAATACTTCACCTTTTAAGGATTCTCTTGGATCCTGAACTACAGGTAATTCTTCATATTCAACTTCTATTAATTCAACAGCTCTTCTTGCAATTTCCAATGAGTCTGCTGCTACAGCTGCCACTGGTTCTCCAACATATCTAACTCTATCAGGAGTAATTACAGGTCTATCAACAAGATAAATTCCCTGTCTATATGGAACATCTTTCCCTGTAACTATTGCTCTTACACCCTGCAAAGCTTCAGCTTTAGAGGTATCTATCTTTTTTATAATTCCATGAGGTATTGGACTTCTTTTTACTGCACCATATAACATATTTGGGAAAAACATGTCTGTTACATATTTAGCGTTTCCAGTAACCTTCTCAAAACCATCTACACGATTCATAGGTTTTCCTACATGTTCAAATTTAATAGGTGGTTGATATTCGTATTTCATTATTTTGCACCTCCCATTTTCTGGGCAGCTAATTTCACAGCATCAATAATTACTGTATAACCGGTACATCTACATAAATTACCTGCCAATCTTTCAACAATAACTTCTTTTGTTGGATTTGGAACTTTTTCTAACATTGCTTTTGTAGACATAATAAATCCTGGTGTACAATATCCACATTGGAAAGCATTAGCTTCAATAAATGCTTCCTGAATAGGATGTAATTTATTATCCTTTGTTAAGCCTTCTACTGTTTCAATTACTGCGCCTTCTGCTTCTGGTGCTAAAACAAGACATGAATTTACAGGTCTTCCATTATATATAACTGTACAGGCACCACATTCGCCATTTCCACAACCTTCCTTAGCACCTGTAAGGTATAATTTTTCTCTTAATACATCAAGGAGGGTTTCATTTGGCTTTACATCAACTTCTACATTTTCATTATTTACTGTAAATGTAATTTTCATATTATATCCCCTCCTTCAACAAATTTAATTCTCTTAGCAATTTTATAGGTAATATTTTAGCCATTCTTTTTCTATATTCAGCTGTTCCCCTTGCATCTGTTATTGGAGAAACACTATCATGTATTATTCTTGCAAACTCCTCAACATTTTCCTTTGTTAATTCTTTACCCTTTATAAATTCTTCTGCTTCAAAAATTCTAACTGGTGTTGGAGCAACAGAAGCTAATGCAACTCTTATATCTCTCTTTCCTTCTGGATCAATTACAGTTAATGCCATTCCAATTGTTGAAAGGTCAACTGCTTTAATTCTTGAAATCTTGTAATATCTTCCTATACTTTCACCTTCAAAAGGCAAATGGATTGATTTTACAATCTCTCCTTTTTTCAATACAGTTTTTCCTGGTCCTACAAAGAATTCTGTTAATTTTACTGTTCTTTCGCCTTCCTTGCTTACAAGATTTAATTCCGCATCATATGTTAATAATGCTGGAGCTGTATCTGAAGCAGGTGAAGCATTACAAATATTACCAGCAACAGTTCCTCTGTTTCTGGTTTGATACCCTCCAACTACTCTTGCCCCCTGATACAATGTTGGATAATATTCTTTTACAAAATCAAATTCTTCAACCAATACATTGAGTTTTATTCCAGCACCAAAGGTTAATCCATTTTCTTTGGAAAAATCTACTTTAAATAATTCATCAATTCCTTTTAAATCTACTACAACTGTTGGTTTAATTCGATTCGCTCTCATTTTTACAATTAAATCAGTTCCTCCTAACATAGGATAAGCCCCGTCTTTTTGCAATAATTCAAGGGCTTCATCTAGCGTTTTGGGTTTTGCGTAATCATAAGAAAACGTTATCATAATTCCCCTCCTTTTACAAGAATAGACATACATAATATATTTAAAACTTTTTCAAGTTTTCTTCAAAAAATTATTAACTTAATTTCAATATCTTTAATCATATTATATATTTATTTTCGAAATATTACAAGTAACATTATGTTATAAAAAAAATAACCTACTAACAATAATCAACCATAACTCTCGTTAATTATCCGTAATCTTTCCAAGAAATCATTTTCATAATTTTTAAAATAAAAATAATCCCCCAATATCGGGGGATTATAGCTAATTAATACTTATATCTATTAATTTGAAAAATCAATTATTTTTATTGGAATTGGAACATTTGCCCAGTAAAATTCTGTAAAATTAAATATCAGAGATATTCCACATGTTGTTTTGTGAAAAGGAATATTATAGGATATATTACCTGTTAAATATAAATTATCAAATCTAAATTTTCCATCAAATATTGAAATATCAGGATTCCATATTTTTTTTGAAAAAGATGTTCCTAAAACAAGATTTCCAGATGTATCGTAATATCCATATGGTGTTGTAACAAATGAAAATACATAGAATGGCTTTGAAATATTTATTGATGTATATGCATTATTAATGTTCATTGATACATTATAATTATATAACTGAATGCTGTTTATATAATACGGATTATTTGTTATATTTATACTAAAGGTATTTGATACAGGGGATATATTATGCAACTGAAGATTATTTGAAATTGTCAGATAATATTTTGATTTTAAATAAAATTGAAAATCTTTGGATATTGAAATGTCCGTATATATTCCTTCATTTCCTATTGTAGATAAAATAAAATTATTAGTATATAAATTCAAATATCCTCCAACAATCATTGAAGTATTATTGATATCCGTTAACACACCTGCACCAAAACCGTAATTCAAACCTTCGCTTAAAGATATATATCCCACACCTATTTTATTATTATAAACTAATGGTATTATATAATTATATTTTGTTTTTTCCTCATATTTACTATATTTGTCAGGTTTCATATGATAAATTAAAGGTGAAACAGCTATATATTCATTAAATTCAACAGTCTCAATTAATTTTTTTGATAAATTATCTAGATTTAATGTTGAAATATGATACCCATTTTCATCGTAAAAAATGAAATATAATTTTTCTTTTATGATTACAGGATTAAATGTTCCGTATATGTGATTTGTTATTTTTTCCAATTTTTTATTTTTTATATTATACCTATATATGTTGTATATATTATCCTCATAATCCGCTGAGAAATATAAGTAATCGTTATACAGAAATAAATCTCTCTCAGTATATTGGTTTCTTGTTAATCTCAATAAATTTCCTGTTTCTATTTCATATTTATATATATCAGTGGTATTGTCAAAGTTAGCTGAAAAATATACTTCTTTACCATTAGATGTAAAATTATTTATTACATAATATCCTTCTGATATTATTTTTTCTTTATTTCCTGTTCTTAAATCCATTATATATGTAGTAGTAAAACCATTTTTTATTGTTGTATATACCACTCTATTATTATCAATAAAATTAAAGGATCTAACTCTGTTTGCAATTATTTTATCAGATAACGGACAATCACATTTTAAATAAAGAATATTTCTATTTTCATTATTATTAGTAATACTTGAAAGGTATAATAGCTTTCCATCTTTTGATATGCTAAATTTTCTATAATTGCCTACATATTCGTCACCTTTATATACCCCTTTAATTTTATTTTCAAATTCTCCATAATAATACAGCTTTTCTCCATCTGTATTAAGATTTCCGGTATAATGAAATGCATTATTTAAAGGTTTATAATTATCTTTATATCCTTTTTCAGATCTACCTAAATAAAGATTTTTATATTTCACCTTTATATATAATAAAAAGTCTTTCCATTTTTCTCCTGTGACCTTTTCAAAAGAATATTTTATCGTGTTAAAAAACAATTTTGAATTCATATCCTGTATGATTTTTTTTAATGTTTCTTCTCCATATTTTTCAGAAATCTCTTTTGTAAATATTGCACCATACATATAATTAAATCCTGCTGGTGACCATTTATCTGTCATTGAACCAGAACCAAGATAATATTCTGGATATTTATTTGAAATAATTTCTGCCATTAAATACATATTAAATATACTATCCTCAAATCTTCCCTTAAAATATTTGCTTTCCATATATATTGAAAGTCCTTCATGCAAATAACTTGGTTGCCAATTCATTGATAATAATCCTTTTTTGATAAAATCATATGGAATCCAGTCTATATATTTATTCCTCATATTGCCATAAAAAACGTGATTAAGCTCATGAGAAAAAACAAACGGCAGCCATGTACGTACATTTTCAGTTAACCCTATTGAAGAATCTGGTTGATTTACATATAATCTTATAATATTCAAATGCGGAATAGCAAATGAATTTACAAAGTCTACATCATCATATACAAATACTGTTATACTTCCTGGTGACGTTTCATAAAAATCTTCATAATTTTCATATAATTTGTCAGCTACTTTATTTAATACAGGAAAGATATAAGATAAATTTTTCTCAAATATAAATTTAAAATATTTTGTTTCTGCAACTCTTGAATTGTTTTTTAAAGAATATTCGAAATTATAAATGTTTGTCGAAAAAATCATTACATTTAATAAAGCAATTATTACAATAAGAATTTTTTTACCCATTTTACACCTCCATAATTATATTTTTTCTATTATATTATAGCAAATTTTAAATACATTAAATAACACATATTAGAAGAGAATGTAAATAATAATATGTGAAATTTTTTTCACGTTAAAAAGGAGCATACTCACGCATACTTACGCATACTCACGCATACTCCTGCATACTGATAAAATTTTATAATAACCATGAAAAATTTTTCTTAGCAATAAAATTTGGCTAAAATTGGAATTTTTAAAAAATACTTTAAAAATGTATAATATTACTGGATAATAAAATATCTACGGGAGGTATGATCATGGGAATAAATGTATATTCAGAAGTTAAAAGATTGAGGCGTGTGTTATTACACAGACCAGGTTTAGAACTTGAAAATATGGAACCTGATTTACTTGAAGAATTATTATTTGAAGATATTCCATTTTTAAAGAAAGCTCAGCAGGAACACGATTATTTCGCTGATGTATTAAGAACAAATGGTGTTCATGTAGAATATGTAACTGATTTATTGGCTACATCTTTAAGCGAAGATTCTATAAAAGAGCAATTTGTAAAAGAATATCTTGAATTAAGCGAGGTTAAAAATGAATATATAAAGGAAGCTCTTGAAGAATATCTTTTAAGCTTTGAAACAAAGGAAATGATAAATAAAATTGTTGGTGGAGTTAGAATTAATGAATTTAAATTAAAGAAAGAGAATTTTTCAACAAAGGTAAGGCTTAACAAACAGTTTTATTTATTGCCATTACCAAACCTTTATTTCCAGAGAGATCCTGTTGCTTTTGTTGGTAAAGGTATTGTTATAAACAGGATGAGAACAAAAGCAAGAAGAAGAGAATCATTATTTATGAAATATGTTGTAAAATATAATAACGACTTCAAAAATACTCCTATTTACTACGATATGACATTGCCTTTTGCTATTGAAGGCGGAGATGTATTGGTTCTTACCGAAAAAGTTCTTGCTATAGGTATTTCACAAAGAACAGATCCCGAAGCTGTAGAAATCCTTGCCAAGAAACTATTCTTTGAAACAGATGAATCATTTGAAACTATTCTTGCTATTAATATCCCAAAGAAAAGAGCATACATGCATCTTGATACTATCTTTACAATGGTTGATACAGATAAATTCCTTGCTCATTCGCAATTAGAATCCAGTTTATTGGTATATGTAATTAAAAAAGGAAAAGACGGTGATCTTGAAGTTATTGAAGAGAACAAATCACTTGAAGAAATATTACAAAAATACCTTGAAAATGGTCAGGTAAAAATATTAAAATGTGGTGGAGAAGATGAAATTGCAGCAAAAAGAGAGCAATGGAATGACGGTTCAAATGTTTTAGCCGTAAAACCTGGTGTTGTTATCGCATATGATAGAAATTATGTTACAAACACTCTTTTAAGAGATAATGGCATTAGCGTTATTGAAATACCTTCAAGTGAATTATCAAGAGGTCGTGGAGGACCACGATGTATGTCAATGCCTATGAATAGGGGGGATTAATTTATCCTATAAATATTGGAGGTGAAGTATGAGCAACAACAAAGTTTTAGGGTTATTTGCACTTACCATGCTGGTTATTGGTTCAATGATTGGCGCCGGGATTTTCAACTCACCAGCTGATCTTGGTAGCGTTGCAAACCCTGGAGCAATTTTAATTGGTTGGCTAATTACAGGATTCGGTGTTTTTTCTCTGGCAATGGTATTTCAGTTTTTATCCTATAAACGTCCCGAATTAGAAGGTGGTATTTACTCTTATGCCAGAGAACAATTTGGAGAATTTGTAGGGTTTAATTCTGCGTGGGGATATTGGTGGAGTGCGTTGCTCGGGAATATTGCTTTCTTTGCTGTAATAATGAAAATTCTAAGTGGATATTTCCCAATTTTAGAACAAAATAAAATTATCGCACTTGTTTTTTCAAGTATTATTCTATGGGTTTATCACTTTTTAATTGTTAGCGGAATTAGAACAGCTGGTACCACAAATGCTATTTTAACTGTTTTAAAATTAATTCCTCTATTTCTTGTTGCTATAGTTTCAATTTTTGCGTTTAATCCTGATCTCGTAAAAGATATATTCTTTTCAACCAAAATTGCTGCAACTGGAGAAACAGCATCTATTTTCAAGCAGGTAAATGATAGTTTTGGAACTATGTTATGGGCATTTATTGGTATAGAAGGCGCAGTTGTTCTTTCAAATAAGGCGAAATCACAAAAAGACGTCGGAAAAGCTACTATAATTGGCTTTATTATTACACTTATTGTTTATATTTCAGTTTCTGTTTTTACAATGGGTGTTGTACCACCGGGCGAATTGGTTAATTCAACTTCACCTCTTGGTACTGTTTTAAGTAAAGTTATGGGTAAACCTGGACAATATATTCTCGACTTTGGATTTTTATTCTCTGTTTTTGGTGCTTTGCTAAGCTGGTTATTACTTACTGCAGAGATACCGTATATTGCCGCAGTTAAAGATAATGTATTCCCTAAAAAATTTGCTCAGCAAAATGAAAATGCCACACCTGTATTTTCATTGACAATTACAAATATCATCACTCAGATTTTCTTATTATCTTTATTATCAGATACTTTACAAAATGTTTATAATACTATATTCTATATTGCTACAACAACAATATTATTACCATATTTCTTCTCCGCTGTATTTGGAGTTAAAGTAGCAAAAGAAGAAAATAGCGGATTGTATAAATTCTTTGCGTGGGTTGCTGTAATTTATACAGCATGGGTAATTTATGCAGTTGGATGGATATATATAATAACTGCATTGGTAATTTATTCATTTGGTATATTTGCATATCCTATAGCCAAAAAGGAAAGAGGCGAAGGTTTAACAGGTGGGCAAAAACTTACATATGGAGTAATGTGGGTTATTTCTATAGTTGTTATATTCCTCGTGGCAACAGGAAAATTATCTGTATAATAATAAATAAAATGCGAGAGATTTCTTTCTCTCGCATTTTTTATTTAATCTGAATATCCAATTTTCCAGTGTTCCACAAGTTCTTTTGGAATTTTATCTGTAAAATCTGGTAATTTCTGCCTCATGTAAAATGAATTGCCGTAATACGGCTTTGTCGTTCCAGTAAGCTGTTTTACTATATACAACTCATCTTTTGCTCGAGTTACAGCAACATAAAACAATCTTTCCTCTTCATCTATCTTTTTTTCTTTTAATGCCATTCCGTTTGGGAAATCTCCAGGGTTTACAGAAATTATTATTACAACCTTCCATTCCAATCCCTTTGCACCATGAACTGTAGTTAATGTAATTCTTTCATTTTTTCTATCTTTCTCGGCACTTTGTATTTCTATATTTTCACTTAATGCCAATTCTTCAAGAAAGGATTCTACTGACTTATATCTTGAAGCAATTTCCCCTAATCTTTCTATATCCTGTTTTCTTGAATATGCATCTTTAAAATTTAATTCCAGATATTCCCTATAAAACTCATTATATATATAGTCTATTAAATCCTGTGGATTTTCATCGCTATTTTCAAACAAATATAATATTATTTCTTTGGCTTTTGGATACTTTCTAAATTTAATCTGTTCAAATGCTCCATATGGTGTTGGATATTCCATAAGGTTTGCATAAAATTCGTTAACGATTTTTGTAAGTGTTTTTTGACCTATACCTGGAAACAGCTTTAATACACGTGTCCATGAAATATTATCATATGGATTTGCTAATATCTTTAAAAAAGCCATTATATCTTTTATATGTCTTGTTTCTATAAATCTCTTACCAGATAATAATTTATATGAAATCTTTTTTACGTCCAATTTTTGTTGTAGTACCATTGATAAACTATGGGAACGGTATAATATAGCTATTTCTTCTGGAGAAACACCTTCATCAAATTTATTTTCTATAAGTTGCACTATAAAATCTGCCTGTTCTAATTCATCATATGTTTTCACTATTACTGGTTTCATATGATAGGAACTTCTATATGGTTTTAATTTTTTTGGAATAGAGTGTGTTGGAATAAGATAATTTTCTAATTCAACTATTTCAGGAACACTTCTATAATTTGTTTGAATTTTAAATAATTTTACATCTTCATGTGACTGAAACTCTTCAACATTTTCAAATCTTGAACCCCTAAATGAATATATACTTTGCGAATCATCACCAACAACTATAAGATTTTTATGCACACTGGATAAAAATTCAACTATTCTCAATTGAACAAGACTGGTATCCTGAAATTCATCTACCAATACCCATTGATATTTTGAAGCTATATAATTTCTTATATCCTCATTTGTTTCTAAAAGATGCAATGTATTTATTAGCATATCATCATAATCCATTGCATTTATTTTTTTCTTCATTTCAAGATAATTCATATATATTCTTTCTATATCCTCTTGATAATCAATTAAATATGCAGCCATATCCAATATTGCTTCACGAATGGATTTTAACGTATTTGTGGCATATCCTATAATCTTTAAAATAACCCCTTCACCTGGAATTTGTTTGGCTTCTTCCTTTGTTAATGTTTCCTTATATTCATTTTTTGCTATTCTCATTAAATCCTTCGCATCTTCTGAATCGAGAATAGTAAAGTTATTTTCATATCCAATAACCTTTGCATATCTCCTTAAAATCATATTACACACATGGTGAAAGGTACCTGCAGTTAGTGAAGATGTATCTACATTGGTTACATTTCTTACCCTTTCTACCATTTCACGAGCAGCAGCTCTTGTAAAAGTAACCAATAAAATATTTTCCGGTTTTATGCCTTGAGAAAGCAAATATGCGATTTTATATGTAATGACCCGGGTCTTTCCTGAACCCGGGCCTGCAATTATTAATGATCTTCCTGTGGAGTTTATAACGGCATCAAGCTGTTCACTATCTAACTCTTCTTTGAAGAATTCTGGTATAGAATATTCACGTTTTATATTAAACACTTTTTCGTCCATATGAATCCTCCATTATAACTCTTTTCCAAGCATAGAACTTAATTCTTTTAATTGAGCGCTTCTGCTTGGATGTCTTAACTTTCTCAATGCCTTAACTTCAATCTGTCTTATTCTTTCTCTTGTTACATTAAAATACTGTCCAACCTCTTCAAGAGTCTTTACCTTACCATCAAGAAGGCCATATCTCATTTTCAATACCATTGCCTCTCTTGGCTGCAATGTATCAAGAATTTTTTCAAGTTCTTCTCTCAATAACATTTTCATAGCAACTTCTGCTGGTTTATCCAATGTATCATCTGCTATAAAATCACCTATTGTTGAATCATCTTCATCTGATGCTCCAAGCGGTGAGTCAGCAGATATTGTTTCCCTTGCTGTTAAAAGGATTTCATTTACCTTTTCAACTGGTTTTCCTGTTAATTCTGCAAGTTTTTCTGGTGAAGGATATTCACCATGTTCCTGCAAATATTCTCTGATAATTTTATTGAATTTGTTTATTGTTTCAACCATATGCACTGGGATTCTTATAGTTCTTGCCTGATCAGCAATAGCTCTTGTTATAGCCTGTCTAATCCACCATGTTGCATATGTACTGAATTTAAATCCCTTCTTATAATCAAACTTATTTACCGCTTTTATTAATCCTATATTTCCTTCCTGAATCAAATCCAGAAAGGATAATCCTCTTCCTATATATTTTTTTGCAATAGATATAACAAGCCTTAAATTAGCTTTTATCAATTCATCTCTTGCTTTTTTATTACCTTCTTGAGCTTTTTTTGCCAATCGTTTTTCCCTTTGAGGTGTTAACAACTTAATCTTCCCTATTTCTTTTAGATAAACCTTTATAGGATCTTTTAATGACATATTGTCAAAAATCTGAGTTTCTCCATCCCCTAAATAATCCATTAAATCAATTGCAGCAGCTCCTTCAGCTGCCATTACTTCTTCTATTTCATTTAAACTTTCATCATCAAGCTGGGTACCATCATCTATCATTATTCCTTCATTTTCAAGTGCTTCATATATCTTTTCTATTAATTCTGTATCCAGTTCAGCAGGAAGTGATTTATCAATATCCTCATACGTTAATACCATATTGTTCTTCTTAGCTTTTTTAACAAGATCCTTTACCATTTTTTCAAAGGTTTTTGGCTTTTTGTCTGAGGATTTTCTCTTTCGGGCTTTTACATATTCCTGCCCTTCGCTAACTTCGCCAATCTCCAGATTTCCTATTTCCTCAATGGTCTTCATCAAATCCTTATCTGCCACTAAAAACCACCTCCTCGCTTTTTGAGCGTAGCGAGTAAATCAAAGATTCTTTTCATTATTTCTTTTTTTTCTCTGTCATCTGTGGTATTCTTTAGTTTTTGTCTTAGCGCTTTAACCTCTCGCTCTTTACGCAACCTCTCCACTGTCTCTATTAGACTTGAAAAAACTTTATCTGGTTCTATATCATAATCAAAATTCCATGAAATTTTGATTAAATCTATTAACTCTTCACTTCCATTTTCAAGTATATAAGAAAGATCTTCTCCGTTTTCGGCAAAAGAAAAAAATTCCTTTCCAAGCCCTTCAAAATCTTCTGCTTTCAAATGCGTTAATAACATATCTCTATATTTTTTATGTTTTATCCATAACCATATTAACTGTTTATCAAGTTCATTATAATTTTTTTCGCTTTTTTCTTCAGCTTCAACAGATATATATGGAATAACCTTTTTATTGAACTTTTTATATTTTAAGATATTTTCTATTGCTTTTTTTATTGTATTTTCAGGTTTCAAAAGTATTATAGCTATTCTTTTTATAAACGCATCTGTTACTGCAACATGTTTTGATCGTTGAAATTTTATATACCATTCTGCCATTTTTTCAAGATATTGTTCCACACCAAATTCATCTTCAAGGTTGTATTTATCCTTAAAATATTCAGGTATGAAATCATAAAATTTTTTCGACTGTTCCAATGTATTTAAAATTCCATTTTCACCATGTTTTTGAATTAATTCATCAGGATCTTTTTCAGTATATTGCGCAATAGCAACCTGAAATCCATAGGATATGAGATAATCCAATGAACGTAATGTCGCGTTTCTCCCTGCTTCGTCCATATCAAACATGGTAATTATTTTATCTGTATATTTTATTAATTTTCTTGCATGCAATTGAGTAAAAGATGAACCTAAAACAGCAACGGTATTCTCAAATCCATTTATATGCATTTGAATTGCATCAAAATATCCTTCAACAAGAATAGAATATTTTTCTCTTTTTATTATATTTTTGGATTTATCAAATAAAAACAACAAATTAGATTTTTGAAAATACTTATTTTCAGGACTGTTTAAATATTTTGGTTTTTCATTGTTTATACTTCTTCCTGCAAAGGCTACAATGCGACCGTAATCATCTTTTATAGGAATTATTATTCTATTTGAAAAAACTTCGCTACCGTCTTTTCTGATAATTCCAAGAGATGCTCCTATATCTCTTGAAATATCCATTTTATCTAATATCAAAGATTTAATACTGCCATTTGAAAAACCAAGTTCAAACTTTATAGCATTATCTCTATTTATTCCTCTTTTATTTAAATATTTCCAGGCTACATGGTTATCTGGAAGGTTTAACAGGATTTCATGATATCTTTTATGATAATCTTCGAAAATTTGCAATTCAAGAGGCAATTCTCTTTTTTTCAAATATTTAGATACATCTATACCTGCCATAACAGCTGCCTTTTTTACAGCCTCTATAAAGGTAAGATGTTCATATTTTTGAATAAATGTTATGGGATCTCCATGCGCTCCGCAACCAAAGCAATGAAAGGTATTTGTAGCTGGAAAAACAAAAAAGGATGGAGTATCTTCAGGGTGGAATGGACATAAAGCAGTATAATTCTTTCCAGTCTTTTTTAAGGAAAGATAACTTCCAACTATATCCTTTATATCCAATCTTGAATTTATTTCATCAATAACTTCTCTTGGTATCAAAATACCATCTCCAGATAATCAAAAGTATGGGAACGGTAAAAACCGTTCCCTTATTAAATACAAAATTCTTCTCAAGCAGCGAACAAAATCATCTCTTTGAGAATTGTGGTGCTCTTCTTGCTTTCTTGAGACCGTATTTCTTTCTTTCTACTTCTCTTGGGTCTCTTGTTAATAATCCGTGTTTTCTTAAAACTGGTCTTAAATTTTCATCAAATTGAAGTAATGCTCTTGCAATACCCAATCTTATAGCACCAGCCTGTCCATTCATTCCGCCACCATTAACTGTAATAACAATATCGAATTTACCTTCATTTTCTGTTACTGTTAATGGTTCAAGTGCGTGTTTTGACCATACAGGATTATTGTTAAAGTATTCCGTTAAGTTTGCGTATTCTTTTTTGTTTACTCTTATTTTTCCTTCACCAGGTCTTAAGTGAACTCTTGCAACTGAAGCCTTTCTTCTACCTGTTCCGTAATAATCTATAAATTCAGCCATTTATTAATCCCTCCTTATAATTCCAACTTTTCTGGTTTTTGTGCTTCATGAGGGTGATTAGAACCAGCATAAACCTTTAACTTTTTGTACATATGTCTTCCTAATTTTGTTTTTGGAAGCATACCCTTAACTGCTTTTTCGATTAATCTTTCAGGGTATTTTTCAAGAATTTCTTTTGCTGTTTGTTCTTTTAATCCTCCTGGATATCCAGAATGTCTGTAGTATTTTTTCTGTGTTAATTTTTTACCTGTTAAAACCACCTTTTCAGCATTTATAACAATTACATAATCACCTGTATCAACATGAGGTGTATATGTAGGTTTGTGTTTTCCCTGTAAAATTCTAGCAATCTGTGCAGCTAATCTACCTAAAGATTTACCTTCTGCATCTACAACATACCATTTTCTTTCAACTTCTTCATTTTTAGCTAAATAACTCTTTTGAGTCATAATTGAAGCCATTTTACTGTCCTCCTTTCTTAGGAAAAGAAATTTTTTATTCTATTATATAACAAGTCTCCTAAAATGCCATTGGCAATAAACTTTATCATATTAAAAGCGATTATTGTAATTATCAATGTCCAGGTACTTAATCCAAAATACTTTGCTGCATCACTAAAAGACATCTTAAAATAGATTGGGATTATTACCATATTCATTAAAACCATCGCTATTCCAACCATTATAGAACTAATTATATATTTAATATATTTGTTCATATTTAATTTTAAAAAGGCTAAAACCGAAATAAAGGTTAAAATAGCTACAAAATCCATCGAAACTCCTATAATATCTCCGGACTTCACAAAATAAAACACTATATCTTTGGTTAATAATGAGAATACAGCTGTTCTCCAATCAAAAAGCAATAATGATGCAATTATCAAAAGAGCACTTGGATCATATTTCAAAAAACTTGCAAAAGGGAATATAGGAATTTCTATAAACATCAACAATACAGATAACGCTCCCAATATCCCTGCCGTGGATAACATTTTTACACGGCTCATTCTCTCACCAGCTTACTTTTCTGGATAAACGCTGATGTATTTTCTGTTATTCTTCATTTCAAACTTTACATAACCTTCTATTTTAGCAAAAATTGTATAATCTTTTCCCATTCCCACGTTATTTCCAGGATGGAAATGTGTTCCTCTTTGTCTTACAATGATGTTTCCTGGAATTACTTTCTGTCCATCACTTTTTTTAACTCCGAGGTACTTTGGTTTACTGTCTCTTCCATTTTTTGCAGTACCTCCACTCTTCTTTGAAGAAAAGAGTTGAAGATCTATTCTCATTTGCTATTCACCTCCACTTTCAAGTTATCAGGATAACTTTCTTCAATGCTAATCAGTGCATAATAAAGATAATTAGCGAGTTTATCTATCATCTCATCTTTTGACCAATTGATTTTTAAATATCCGTCTTTCTTTATGTATTTACCGACTTTTTCACTTTTCACTATCTCTGCAATAAATTGCGTTAATACGCTTACAGCACTACATACAATATCTTTTCCATATTCATCAAAGTTTGCATGTCCTTTGATTTCAATTTCCCTTTTTTTTAGATTAAAACTTACTTTAATCATTTTTGGTATTAAGCTTCAATCTTTTTAATTTTTAAAGCTGTGTAGTGTTGGCGATGTCCTTTCTTTCTTCTGTAGTTTTTTCTACCCTGGAACTTTACAACTAATACTTTTTTGTCTTTTCCATGTTTTACAACCTCAGCAACAACCTTTGCGTTTTCTACATAAGGTTTTCCTATCTTTGCTGAGTCTCCCTTTACAAATAAAACTTTGTCAAGAACAACTTCTGCTCCTGGTTCGTATCCAACGAGCTTTTCTGTGTAAAGTTCCATTCCTTCTTCTACCTTGTACTGTTTTCCGCCAACTTCAATAATAGCGTACATAAAGTCACCTCCTCTTGGAATAATAATAGTGGGCTAAGGTACCATTCTGGCTTTAAGACCTTAGACCCGTTCCGAAATATTTTATCATATTTCTCACCCTAATTAATTAAAGTTATGTTAATTTTTAAATAAAGAATGAAAATATTATTCCAGTTTTGTTGTTCGACTTTTAGAAATAAATTCTTAACATAAATTTCAATTCCCTGAGTATTTCTTCACACAAATATATATACAAATAGTATATAATATAATTAGATAAAAATTATCGGAATTAATTTAAAAATATATAAGAGGTGATCTTTATGGAAAAATATAAGGTAATAAAAGAAAAATGTATTGCATGTAAGGCCTGTGTTAGAACTGCACCCGAGAATTTCAGAATCGAAGATGGAAAGGCTGTTGTTTTTAAACAACCTGAAAATGATGAAGAGTTAATCAAATCCAGGAAAGCTATGGAAATTTGTCCTACTGGAGCTATATTATATGAAAAGCCTGAACCAATTACGGGAAATTCTAATGTAAAAGAGACAATAGAAAAATATCCACAATTAAAAGAAATACTTGTAAAAATTTCGCCAAAATTCAAAACCATGCAAAATCCTGTAATGTGGAATACTGTTGCAAAATTTGCAACATTTAAAAATGCTGCTAAAATGACAGGCGTTTCATTGTGTGAAATATTACATACTGTAAATAAGGAATTAGGTCTTGAAAAAGAATTATACAAGCTTTTTCCTGAATGTATTAGGGAATCAGAAGAAGAGTTTAATAGCTCTGAAATTACCTGGAAAGAACCTGAAGAAGTTATAAAAATTCCTGAAAGTAATATTGAAAATCTTGGTGTTGTAATTGAGCAATTAAAAGACTTAAAATCCGGTGAATCCGTTGTTTTTGAAGGTAATATTGATTTAGAACCCGTTATAAAAATAATCGAAGATATGGAATACCTATATAACATAAAAAAATACAATACATTTAAAGTTAGAGTTTCTGTATATAATCCTTCAAAAGAAAGCACAAATATTGAAGATTATGAGGTTCTTGACGTTAGAATGATGCAGCAGGATCCATTTGATATAATTATCAAGAAAGCTTATTCGTTAAATCCAGGAGAAGGATTTGTTCTTGTTCAAACCTTTGTTCCAACGCCATTAATTAACATGCTTGATGGAATGGGTTTTGATGCGGAAATAGAACAGGTAAATCCATATGAAGTAAAGGTTTATTTCAAACGAAGAATTGAAGATGAAGAAGAAAATGTTGAAGATAATGGAAAACCAACAGTAACTATTCAATCTGCAACACCTGTGGGATATCCGATAATAATGAGATTATTACAGTCAAAACGATTAAAAAAGGTTGTAAACATTAAAGAGTTAAAAATCTGGGAAGAAACGGAAAAACATCTTGGCTGGATTGTAAATGGCAAAGCTGATATTAGTTTTTCTGCTTTAATTACTGCAGCAAAATTAAGAGACGTTGATGTAAAAATGCCTGTTGTATTTGTATGGGATAATTTTTCTATTATAACTCGCGGTTATAAGGCTAAAAGCCTTGAAGATTTAAAGGGCAAAACCATACATCTACCTCTTTTTGAAGATGCACCACCAGCAAAAATAACAAAATACTTAATTCAGGCAAAAGGGTTAAATATAGAAGATTTCAACTTCTCATACGGTAATCCTTTTGGAAGGCCAAAGGAAATTATGATGGATTTCCTTTCAGGGAAAGTTGATACCGTATTATTAAGAGAACCAGAAGCCGGTTTTGTTATGCAGGCACTTGAAGAAAGTAATATAGAATATTCTGAACTTGATTACGGAAAGATCTGGAATGAAATTAATGATGGTTTTGGTTTGTTACCAAATGCTGGAATGGTATTAAAAGGCGATTTAGTTAGAAACTATCCTGAAATTACAAAGGTATTATTGGAAGAATTGGAAGCTGCTATAAACTGGGTAAATGAAAATAGAAAAGAAGCTGCAAAACTTTCATTTGACATGATGAGAGCACCTATAAAGAATGTAGAAAAATTCCTTGAAAGGGTAACCTTTAAATATGTTTCTGGCAAAGAATTGGAAGAAAAAGTATATAACTTCTACGATATCCTCATAAAAAACGATATTATAAACGCTACACTCGATGAAGAATTAATGGAGATATTTAGAATTTAAGGTAGTATAATAAAAAGTGTGTAAATAAAAAAATAGAAA
>NZ_LBFA01000025.1:0-7766 GCF_013363265.1 Marinitoga sp. 1138 | reverse complement strand
GGCAACTGTTACGTTTGCAGAACCAGCAGTAACTGTTTTTGTAGTAACCATTGTTTTACCGTTTGAATCTACTCTCCAAATTCTCACTTCTAATTCAGAATCTGCATTACCAGTAAATTGTCCAACTTCCATTACAAAATTAGCATCTGCTGTAATTCCTGAAGAATATGCCCCTACTGCAAAATGTGCTGAACCTGGATTTACTATCTTTGCATCTGCATTTCTTGTTGCCTTTAATGAACCATCTAATAAATTCTTTGTGTTAAACTGTGTTGTTTTTGCTATTCTGTTAATTTCGTCTCTTAATTCTGTAAATTCATTCTGTAGCTGTACCCTATCTGCATCTGTGTTTGTATCTGTTGATGCCTGTACTGCTAGTTCTCTCATTCTCTTAAGAATTGAATGAACTTCGTCCAATCCACCTTCTGCTGTTTGGATCATTGAGATAGCATCCTGTGCATTTCTTACTGCTGTGTCTAAACCTTTTATCTGGTTTCTCATCTTTTCAGAGATTGCCAATCCTGCTGCATCATCTGCTGCTCTGTTGATTCTTAAACCAGATGATAGCTTTTCCAATGATTTTCCCATTTCTGTTTTTACATTACTCATAGTCCTCCATGTGTTTAATGCCTCTACGTTATGATAAATTCTCATAATTCCACCTCCGTGTGAAATTTATTTAATTTTTTATTTTCATCTCAATTTGTGTTCACAATATATTTCGTCGGAAATTTTTTTTACTTTAGTTTTTCTTTAAAAAATTTTTTAATTAAGTCTAAAAACTGATATTTTCGTTGTTTTATATGTCTTCATATTATATTTCGTCATTTTTTCTGGGGACTTTAATAAATTTTATAAAATATTCTGTGATATAATAAAATCAGATAATCAAAGGAGAGTGATATTATGTTTTTTGATAATATTCCAGAAAATTCCCATATACTTTATGAAAATTCTCAACCTTTGTTTTTAGAAGGTGGAAAAACTGCTGTTTTAATTATACACGGATATACTGGCACTCCACATGAAATGTATTATCTTGCTCATAGACTAAATGAGGAAGGATTTACTGTATATGTACCAAGATTACCAGGCCACGGAACAAATTTTGAAGATTTTTTAAGTACTTCATGGAAAGACTGGTTAAGAAGGGTTACTGATGCATATATCGAATTGAATTCAAAGTATGAAAAGGTTTACATCACCGGACTTTCTATGGGAGGAGTATTAACATTAATACTTGCATCTAAATTTAATCCTGAAAAGATTGTACTTGCAGCACCTGCCATAGAAGCGAGCGATTGGAGATTAAAATTCACCCCCGTATTAAAATTCTTTACAAAAAAAATAAAAAGAAAAAAGGTTGAGCATTTTGAAGAAGAAGGATTAAATAAAATTGCTAAAGAATATTGGAGCTATGATTGTCCTCCAAAAGCTGCTGATTTATATTTCTTACAAAAAATGGCAAAGCGTAGGCTTATGAGTGTAAAAAGCGATACATTAATTATTGTTTCAAAAAAGGATAAAGCTGTACCAATGAGTGTAGCCAGTACTATAAAAAATAAAATCTCTTCAAAGGTTATAGAAACAGTGGTATTAGAAGAAAGTCCTCATGTTGTTACTAATGATATTGAAAAGGAAAAGGTTGCTGATGAAATTATAAAGTTCTTTAAAAAATAAAAAGATGGAAATGGTTCAACCATTTCCATCTTTTCTTTTATAAAATTCTTCATATAATAAGTTTCTTGATATTTGTTTTCCTTTATTTTCAACAGCATATGAATAGGCTATATTTCCAAGAAGTAGTGAATCTTTTAAATTTTTCCCATCTAACAATGAATTAATAATTATACTTTTAAATGCAGATTTTGCTTCAAAAATATACTCTTTTTTTTCAGAAAAAGGTATTATTTCTTCTTTTATGTCATCAAATTCAAAAACAATATTTCCATTTTTCATAAATGTTATTTTATATAGATATTTTACATTTTTCAATTCCAGTTCTTCATTTATAAAGATGAAATCTCCAAATATTTCAGAATCTTCAGGGAAATTTATTGTTTCTTCAAAATCCAAAAAGATAAATTTGCCCAATAATTTTAGATTCCTTATTAATTTTGTATTCCAGTTGCTTAAAATAATATATACGCTTTTTACTTCATTTATTATTTCTGAAAGATTGTTTAATATAAATGTATAGTCAATATTTTCTATGTTTCTATAATCTTTATAGACTTTATTGAACCCATCACCATATAACTTTAAAATTCTTCTGGTTCCATATGGCTGTCTTGACCAGAAAAATAATATCTCCTTTTTTTCAAAATAGCTATTTATTAATTCATTAAATTCATCATTGCCAATATAATCAAATAACACAGGACTTATTCCTATTTTTCCTAAATGAGTGGCTATTCTCGTTCCTATTCCATCAACAGCTAATTCAATATGTGGAAGCGTTAAATCAGATTTTATAACTATCTCCACACCACCAACAATTAAAACATCTGCCTTTCTTTTCATTTCATATACAGAAAACATCTGTTCCTGTATCTGGTAATGGATTCTCATATACATCCCTCTTTTACTTTCTATATCTTATATTATATGAGTTGGGATCAGGCCAATTGAAATCAAGATCTAATTTTACATCAAATTTTTCTTCTATTTCTTTTTTCTTCTCTTTGGTGAAATAACCTGAAAGATTATGATATACACTTGTATATACTTCTTTAATATTATGCCCTCTCTTTAAGTCCTCCAAAGATTCTTCTAACTCTTTTATAACCCTTCTAAAAACAATCCTTGGCGATGCTATTTTTCCTGTCCCCTGACAAATTGGACATTGTGTAAATAACAAAGCATCAATTGAAGGAGTTGTCCTTTTTCTTGATAATTCCAATAACCCTAATTTTGTAAATCCAGAAATTGATATTTTCGCTTTATCTTTTTTTGATTCTTCTCTAAAAAGATTTATTATTTCTTCTTTATGTTTTGCATCTTTCATATCTATAAAATCTATTAATATAATTCCCGCTATATTTCTCAGCCTTAATTGTCTTGCAATTTCAACAGTTGCTTCTAAATTTGTTTTGTATGAAGTGTCTTCAACATTTTCTCCAAGCACATTACCTGCAGAATCTATATCAAAAACAGTAAGCGCCTCTGTTTTATCTATTGTTATAACCCCTCCACCTGGAAGTTCTATTTTCCTTGCAAACATATCGTCCATCTGTTCATATACATTAGTCCATGAAAATGCATCTATATCGACTTTTCTTATTTTCACATTTTCATTTATTTCCTTTATCTCTTTATTAAATCTCTTAAAAAGCTCTTTATCATCTGTTATAATCTCATTTACCGAATGATCAAATCGTTCCCTTAATATATAATCAACAAAATTTTCGTCTTCATATAAAAGTGCCGGTTTATTTGAATTTTTAGCTTTTTCCTTTATATTCTCCCAGATTTCCTTTAATTGAAAAAATTCTTCTTTTAAACTTTCAAAATCAACATTTTCGCTGTTCGTTCTAAAGATTATACCTTCTTCTTCGTTTTCTATTAACATTTCCCCAATTTCCCTCAGTCTATCTTTTTCGGATAATGACATAATTTTTTTTGAAATTCCTATGCTATTTTCGCCAAATGGCATATATACCATATACTTTCCGGGAATATTAATGTGCATGGTAAGCTGTGGCCCTTTTCTGACATCGCCATCTTTTTTTACCTGCACAATTATAAATGATCCTCTTCTTAATGTATCAGGATCTATAGTTGTATCTTTAAATCGCAGAAAACCGTTTTTTTTCGCTCCAATATTTACAAAAAAGGATTCAAGAGCCGGAACAACATTTTCTATTCTTCCGTAAAATATTTTTCCTGTTAATTTTCCAACTTCCAGATCTTCAAAAAAGATTTCCATTAATTTTTCATTTTCAAGTAGTGCTACGCGCATTTCGTCTGAATGATTGCTAAATACAAGAGTCTTTTTCATCTGTATCACCTACTCAATATTTTTCCTTATTATTATAACATCAAATTTTATTTTTTTAAAATTAAAAGTATCAAAAAATCCGACGATATATAATTCGGGAAAATATTATTTAATTATATCTTTCAAGGAGGAGGATATTATGAGGAAAGGATTTCTGTTTGTTGTTCTGATTTTATTAGGAACTATGGTATTTCCAGAAACATATTATGTTATTGGAAATACTGTTTTTAGAGGCTCTTTACTGGATTCATCAAATCAATATGAAGTTACCGTTGTATCGCCAGAAAATGATTTAACAGGTTTTTCTGATAAAAGAATCATAGTTATCGATGATAATGTAAAAGAGCTGTTAAATCAATATTATCTTGTAAATGGAAACGATATGGCAAAACAAGCTGTAAAAAAAGGAGATATAACTGTAAATGGAAATATTGTTCCAGAATCTGCAAATATGAATTTAAAAACCATTTATCATGAATTTAAATTCTTCATGCCAAAAGATTATTCATTATGGAAAATTGGCGGAAGAAGAGAAGATGAAAATAAAAATGAATTATCTTCTTTAAATAACACGGTATGGTATAGAATCCATAAAAATGGTTTTTCTGAAAATAATTTATATAAAGATTTTGAGTTACCTTATTGCGAAGATACACATGTAGAATTTTATGCAGAAATTGCAGGATTGGTCACAAAAGGAAAAAATCTTGATCAAAAAGCTTATAGCGTTGCAGGGATTATTTTTGCATTTTTAGATGAAAACAAAAATACTCTTGATAAAATTGCTTTTGTGTGGAGTTCTTCAGATTATCCGTTTAAAGAATACTTATGGATTAACCCAATGCCTTTAAAAAATTCTACTGATTTTAGAGTAAAATTTAATGTTAATGATCTTGCATATAAAAAACAGATTAAATATTTAAGAGTTATTTTCTGGACTTTTGGAAGCTCTCATTCTAAAACATTAAACGCCGATTTATGGATTAGAAATATAAGATTAGTTGTTGCAAAAGAAAAATAATTTTAATACTATAAAATATAAGGGTTCGCATTTGCGAACCCTTATATTTGTGATATAATAAATATATACAAACTATTGCGGAGGTGGCAATATGAAGATTTTTCTGGATACTGCAAATATTGAACAGATTAAAATAGCAAAGGATTGGGGCATTATTGATGGAGTAACCACAAATCCAACACTTGTTGCAAAAGAAGGAAATATTGATTTCGAAACAAGAGTAAAGGAAATTTGCGATGTTGTTCAGGGACCGGTAAGTGCTGAGGTTGTATCAATGGACTATGAAAATATGGTAAAAGAAGCAAGGGAATTAGCTAAAATAAGTGAACATGTTGTTATAAAAATTCCCATGACAAAAGATGGAATAAAAGCTGTAAAAACTCTCTCTTCCGAAGGAATAAAGACAAATGTTACTCTTGTCTTTAGTCCTTTACAGGCTCTATTAGCCGCAAAAGCCGGTGCTACATATGTAAGTCCGTTTATAGGTAGAGTTGATGATATTGGAAACCAGGGACTTGAATTAATAGAAGAAATTTTACAGATTTTCTATAATTATGGCTTTGAAACTGAAGTTATTGCCGCAAGTGTAAGACACCCATATCATGTTGTTGAAGTTGCAAAGATGGGATGCGATGTTGCTACAATACCATTTAGTGTTTTAGAAAAACTTTTTATGCATCCATTAACAGATAGAGGTATAGAAAGATTTTCAAAAGACTGGGAAGAATATTTAAAATTAAAAAACAAATAATAAAATAGTATGAGGAATGATAAATGGAAGAACTTTTATTAAAAATTTCAAATACATCTATAGAATTTCCTGATATAGAATTAAATACAGGAGAAAGGTTAGGGATTTTGACAAAAAATCCCTCTTTTCTCTTTGAAAAATTATTTAAGATAATTATTTCTCCAAAAAAATATACCGAAGAATATCTTTTAGAAGGAATAGATGCTGAAAATCTTTCTTTTTTTAGCCATAGAATTTTTCATATTATTTCAAAAGAATTATGGAACACAACAGATTTTATAAAAATATTAAAAAATAAAACAAAATTCAGAAAGATTATAGTTTTAATATTAGATGAAACAGATGTGGAAATCGAGCAATTAATCGTCTTAAAAAACTTCTTTGAAGAAAAAAATAATCTAAGTGTAATAGTTATTACAGATTCTAAATTAGCAATAGAAGCAATATGTATTAAAGCTATTGATGAATCTGGAACTTCTTTGGAATTTAATGAAAAGCTGTTATTTGAAGATATAATTTCCGGCGAAATCTTTGAAAATTTTGAAGAAATAAATAATAATTTTGCTCTGGGCATTTTAAAGAAAAGAAGCATTTCTGAGGGGCGAATATAAATATGCATTTAAAAAAAGAATGGGTTACTTTTATAATTATGCTATTATCTTTTACTGGAATCATGCTACTGTCGAATATGATATTTGATCACATATTCCAAAAAGAACCATATTTGTATTATGGTTCTTTGCCTATTGAAAGTAAAAATTTAAAATATACAAAAACATTTCCCAAAAAAGCAAAGGCAGTTTTAAGCCTGGAAGATAATATTATGAAAATATATATTCCCAAAAATACCAGATATTTTGATAATATTTTTAAAGATATAAAGGTTTTTTTATACGATGCATCGTTGAAGAAAAATACAATTGTAAAACCATATTTTATAGATTCTCCATTATTAAAACCACCAGATATATATAATCGATATATTAAAATACTGGGAATAATAATATTTGTGTTTATTTCATTGAGTGGATACATATTTTCCTTTTTCAACAAAAATAATCTAAGATTATTGTTATTACATTATTATCCAGAAATTCTAAAAAGGTTTCTTATATTTATCGCTATTACTTTTAGTTACATTGGAATACTTTTTATACTCAGAAATGACTTAAATCTCTTTCTATTATATATTGTGATGGCATTTGTAGCAATATTATTAACCACAATTTCTAACAAATCTTTCTTAAATTTAATTATCTATGTAGCTGTGTATAATAGCCTATATTTCTTTGAATTTTATAATCCAAACATTAAAGCTTTGACAGCAATTTTAATTGTTGCTCTTGTTATAAATATATCTCTAAACTATTTTCAAATAATAAAAACAAATAATAAGCCAAACAACAAACTTAATAAGGGGGATGCAAATGGGATATTATGATCAACTATTCAAGGAAATATTTTCCGATAAAGAGATGTTAGTTGAATTTATAAACCTATTTGTAAAAAAACTAAAAAATTACGACATACAACCTGAAAATATAACAATAGAAAAAACAAAATTCACAGATTTAAAATATGGAGATAGAGAAAGTGATTTATTGTTTAAAATAAAATATGAAGAAAATGAATTATTTCTATATTTAATAATAGAACATCAATCAAGTGTAGATTATTTAATGCAATTTAGAATACTTGAATATATGGTAAGAATATGGAAAAAATATATAAACGAAAATAAAGAACAATCTAAAAGGAAAAGTTTCAAGTTACCGCCAATAATACCAGTAGTATTCTATAACGGAAAAAGGCGATGGACAGCAGAAAATTGGTTTATGAGAAAAATAATTAACTGGGAAGAATTTAGCGTATATGTACCACAATTTAAATATGAAATAATAGATTTAAGTCAAATAGAAGAAAAAGACTTATTAAAAGCCAAAAATGCATTAAGCTTATTATTAGCTGTAGAAAAATTGGATAAAGAGGAAATA
>NZ_LBFA01000002.1:0-77489 GCF_013363265.1 Marinitoga sp. 1138 | reverse complement strand
ATTTTATATCTACGTAGATATTATATCAAAAATTTAAATTTTTTCAGCCGGCTGAATAAAGTAAAAGGAGAAAAATTAGGGGCTTCAAAAATAGGAGAAAATAAGTTAAAGAAAAAGTAAAAAATATATAAAAAGAAAAACAATCAGTTCTACCGACACCTGGATTTTTATTTGAGGAACAATAGACCAATTAATAAAATCAAAAGAGAGCAAGGATATAAGCATAAGTGGAGTGAGATTTCATATATTCAGAATAAACAAAATCAAGATAAAATTGTTTAGGCTTCTTGCTCATGGTTTAACCACCATGTTAAAAAAATATAGTTTTAATAACTATATTAAATAAATATTTAACTCAATTATATTATACACCAGCGAGGCCCCACTTTTTAAGAGTATTATGAAAACTCTGTAAACAATATACTTTCAGAAATTCGAAAGATACTATTTAAGATAAAAATGGAGGAAATTAAAATGGAAGATAAATTAAATAATAATAATAATAATAATAATAAAATTATAAAACAAAAAAGTATTATTTGGAATTTAACAAAGTATTGTGTGTGGAATTGTCAATTTTGTTGTGTTGATGCAAAATGTATTCGACCATTTAGTCTAATTAATAAAGAAGAAAAACCGGATTTTTCTTATGATACAGAAGAACTTAATTTTAAACAAAAAATAGCAGTTATTGACCAATTGAGTAAAGGAAATTACCGTATTGATTTTTCTGGTGGGGAATTATTAATTGATCCTATGAACATAAAAGTTATTCAATATGCGTCAAAAAAACTTGGTAAAGAAAATATTGGAATTAGTGTTTCAGGTGCTTTTATTACAGATGAAATTGTTAAAATTTTAAAAAATACTGTACATGATGTTGAAATTACTGTAGATTATTTACCGTTTAAACCATATAATTTAAGACCGATTGGATATCATGAATATGCTGAATATGCGATAAAAAAATTAAAAAAACAAGGCATTCGTGTGGGGGTTCAAACAGTTCTCACGAATGCAAATATTTCATTGAAAAAAATTTATTCATTATATAATTGGATTCAGGAAAACAATGTAGACGAATGGAGTATTCTTCGTTTTTTCCCTTCAGGACGAGGACAATTTTATGAATTTCTAACTCCAACGCATGTTCAATATTGTGAAATTGTTGATTATATAAAAAATATATCCAAAAATGGAAAAGTAGAAATTAAGTTTCAATATCTTTTACCAAATCATGAAGCTTATACATTAGAATGCAGAGCAGTTAAGAGATCTATAGGTATTTTACCGAATGGAACAGTAATAGCTTGTTTTTGGGCTCTTGATAAAAATATGGTGCCAAACAATGATAAATATATCTTGGGTAAAGTACCCGATGAATATATTGAAGATATTTTGAAAAATGAAAAAGCTATGGAATGGAGAAATAAAACTCATATGTGTAATATTTTTACAAAAGAAATTTTAGAAAACTATAAACCACGAAAATATATTATATAGATTTAAGAGGTGAAAAATAAAATGAATGAACTAACCAATTTAAAAAAATTTATTTTTAATGCGAAACAGCATACTTATGCTAGCTCAAAAGATGGGGATGAAATAATTAATGATGATCGTAGTTATGAGTTTAAATATCAAGATAAAGAATTTTTATATCGAGATAGATATTTTGGAATTGACCCATTTACTGGGCAGGAGGTTGTATATTATAAAAATTCTCCTGTATGGTGTATGAACTATTATGGATACACTCTAGAAAATTCAAAGTTTAGAAATGAAATTTTCATTTTTTTAAAAACTGCATTAATACAACTTAATGAAAACTATCCATTTAGAGGTATTGATAATCTTCGGATTGGAAAATTTCAGTATATAAACAAATATAAAGGGGATCTTTTAAGGTTTTCGGGACATGAAGTAATTTATTATGAAAAACGTATTGTTTATTATTTGGATTATTTTGGTGGAGAAATAAAAGATCAATAGTCGATTAGTTTTGCTAATAAGGAGGAACATAGATGGAGAAAATTTGTATCCTTTTAGAAGATCATGCCGATATAAAATATTGTAAAACAACAATAGCACTTATAAAATATAGTAAATATGATGTTGTTGCAATAATAGATTCCAAAAATAAAGGAAAATTTTCCGATGATGTTTTAGGGACTCATAAGAAAATTCCGTTTGTTAGTAATATAAAAGAAGCATTCAAAATAAATAAAAAAATCAAAGCTTTATTTATTGGAATATCTCCTCCAGGTGGGGAATTTCCAGAAATAATGCGGAATCATGTTAAAGAAGCTTTAAGTATGGGTTTGAATGTTGTTAGTGGTTTGCATTATTTCCTGAGCGAAGATCCTGAATTTTGCGAATTAGCTCGTTTAAGTGGAAGCAAAATTATTGATATACGTAAAATTAGTAAAGATAAGATTTATTATAATAGATATAATCCTCGTAGAGCAGGTACAAATGTAATTTTAACTGTTGGAAGTGATTGTTCGGTTGGAAAAATGATTACAACAATTGAATTAAATAAATCAGCATTAAATAGAGGTTTGAAGTCCACTATTGCTATGACAGGGCACACAGGAATGATGATAGTTGGTGATGGAATTCCTGTAGATGCAACAATAAGTGATTTTACAATTGGAACTATTTCAAAATATATTCAGTACTTAGCTGAAAATCATGATTATGTATTTGTTGAGGGACAAGGGACAATTACACACGGTAATATATCATTAGCGTTATTGCATGGTGCAGAACCAGATTATTTAGTGTTATGTCATCAAGTAGGACGAAAATATATTAAAGGATATAATCAATGGTTAATTCCTCCTTTAAATGAATTAGTAAAAATATATGAATATGCATCATCCTGGAAAAAAGGAACTAATTATGCTCGCGTAATTGGAATATCCCTCGATACACACCTATTATCCCACGAAGAGGCTATTATCTATATTAATAGCGTTCAAAAAGAACTAAATATTGTTACTACAGATCCATGGCGTTTTGGTGTTAAAAAGATAATTGATGAGATTATTTCTAAACATAAAATGAAAATTTAAAATCGTTTATAAAATATTTATAATTTTAATATTTTTAATAATTTATTTAATTTTGTAAAATAAAGTGGAGGAATATATAAATATGGATAATAAAATAAATCATTTTAAATTCAAAGTAAGATCGCATCTGCCTGATATATTATATTTTATATCTTCGATGTTGTTTTTTTATACACAACTACATATAGTTATTGAATATTTGATGTTTTCAAAGATAAATTTTGTTGAGATATGGTTGTGTTTGATTTTATTTAAAATAGGTGAATTAATTCATGAATTTATTGATATAGAATATAATGATATATTTTCCATACTAATTATAATAATTTCAATAGGTTTAATTAAATTTAGTACTATTCCAATATTTTATTTTTTCTTTTCTTTCATTTTTATGAAAATTAGAAGTAATATATCAGAATATAGTAGTAAAAAAGTTAAAATTATTGGACGAGCAATAGGATTTATATTATCTCCTTTTTATAATAGTTTAATTTATTTATTATGTGTTATTTTAACATCAGTGATTTGTTTGTTGACTACTGAATTGGAAACAACAAAAAGATTAAAAATTAATAAAATAAATAATAAAGAAAATTCCATAATATATTTGCTTATGGCTCTGCATCATACGCATTATTTTGTGTATGCCTATTCAATTCCAATATTTTTCTTTCAAAAAAATATTTTACCAATAGAGATAACAGGCCTTATTTTTTATTTGGGCTGGGCAGCTTATAATGCTTATGAGAAAATAATAAAACCAGCATGGAATTGGTTTATTATAGGACATATATTGGCAGCATTTTCTCTTATTATATTATATATGACAAACGTTCTATTTTTTACAATTATAGCCTGGTTTATGACAGGACTTGGAGGTGGAACTGTGTATATGCTGCACAGTTTAGTATATAAAAAAAATAATAATACTAAAAAGGATATGTTAATTGCTGAAGGATTTGGACACCTGATAGGTATAATTTTGTGGGGTATTATTTATTTATTAAAAGGAGTTAATGCAAATTTTTTATTTGGAGCATTTTTTGCAATTATTATAGCTATTCTCTCTTATTATACAAATTATAAAACAAATTTAATAAGTTCACGATTTTAACTTATATTAATCATGATTATATCAAGGGAGGAATTTTAATGTATTATGCTAATGTAAAATTAGATATATTTAAAGTAGAATCATCTTTTTTTAAACTCAACCAATCTACTCCATCTGCATTATATAGAACAAAAGAATGGTTAGTTGATAGTCAACAGCGGTTGGGGGATATTCCGGTTTATATAGAATTATTTTATAATAAAAAACCCATTGCACTTTTTCCAGTTATTATATTTAACAAACAGAGTGATTATCCACCAGTGGATCCACATCGTATAATAAATGAAGCGCTTGGTATAAAAACGAATAAACCTATTGCATACTGTGCAACTTTATTTGGTTTGGGGTGTCCAATTTTATTTAATAAAAAAGAACATGATTGGGATTCTATAATTTCAATTCTTAAAGCATTATTAAAAGAAAAATTTAATTGTGAAAATCTTGTGTTTGGATACTTTTTTGAAAATGATGATCCATTTAAAGGTTATACTTTTAATAAAAATTATGTAACAATTAAATCTCATAAATTACTTGGTATCCTTAATACAGGAAAATTTACTTCTTTTGAAAATTATAAAAAAAGCTTAAGTAAAAATACAAGAAAATCTTATAATTCAGAAACAAACACTTTTATAAAAAATAAATTATATGTAAAAAATCTACCTATTAAAGAATATGATCTTGATTTAATAGGTAAAATGTCTTCAAATGTTTTCGCTAAATATGGTGCTAAAGTAGATCCTTCTAAAATATCGAATTTTGCCAAACATATTTCCGATAAATTCCCTAATAATTCTGGTATTATTTCATGTTGGAAAGACAAAAACATAATATCTTATGTATTATATATTAAATATAATAAAATTTTGTATGCTCATACATTTGGAAGAAATTATGAATTAGACAAATATAAATCATATTTTTTAGTTGCATATCATGCACTCATTAAATATGCGATTGAGACGGGAATGGAATATATTAATTACGGAGGAGGAGCTAGTTGGACTAAAAAAAGAAGGGGGGTATCTATAATACAAACATATTCATATGTTTGTTAATTATATATTATGAAAAAATATTTTAAAAATATCAATAGAAATATGCAGGTTATTTTGTTAGGACAGATAACAAATAATATCGTGTATTATTCTTTTCTGCCTTTTCTTTCTTTTTATTTGTCAGGAACATTTAATGTTAGTCAAATAGGATTTATGATATCTTATCGTTCAATATCAAATATTAGTGGTATACTTATTGGAGGCGGATTGGCGGATCGTGTTCGTCCAGAAAAGGTGATGGTAATTTGTTTAACTGGCGCTTCATGTATTTATTTTTGTTTGGCATTTATAAATAATTATATTATGTATAGTATTTTGCTATCTACTATAGGTTTTTTATCGGGAATTAGTTATCCATGTGAGAGTGTTCTTATAATGAGAAATACAAATTCAAAAAATCGCGCAGAAGTATTTGCTATTATACGTGTGATCTTAAATATATCTGCTAGTATTGCACCTATTCTTGCTGTTAAGATATTTATTAAATATCATATTATTACTTTTAGTATTCTTGCATTATTAAATATAATTTATGTTATATCAATAATCGCCTTTTTTAAGGGAAATGACATTAATCAAATAAAAAATGGTAAAATTTTAGATACATTTTTAGATGAAATATGGGGTATTATAAAAATTTTTAAAGATTATAAATTTTTGCTTTTAATTATGGCTTTTACCCTGTCAACGGTAGCAACATATTCCATTGAAACTACATTACCGTTATATTTAAATATATATTATCATAATGCTGAATATTTATATAGTTTTATTATATTACTAAATACATGGTTGGTTATCCTTTTGCAGATTCCGTTATCTAAATTTAGTAAATTTATTACTTATACAAAATCCGCAATTTTAGGACAACTTTTAGTAGGTATCTCTTTTATTTTTTTAGCATTAATTCATAATTCAGTAGGTTTAATTATTATATTCATAGTTTTTACAATTGGAGAAATTCTTATTTCTCCTGGTGCAACGCTTCTCATCGTTGATAATTGTAGTAGTAATAATACAGGAAAATACTTATCTATAGGCAAATTACGTCTATTTTTAGCTTTACCAATTTCATCTTCAATAGGTGGTTATTTGTTAAATTTAAAAATGGATAAAACTTTTCTTTATATGTATGGATTATTTGCGTTTAGTGGAGCAACTCTATTATTTTTTCTCATTAATAAGATAAACGATAGCAGTGTAAAATTTAACATTTCGAATATGAATAATATAATTTAATATTTATTTAACAAAACTATATAAATAGTGAGGGATTTGAATGGATATAAAACAACCTTTAATAGGGATTATTGGTGGCATGGGAGCATTTTCTTCACTTGAATTTATGGATACGATTTATAAATTTAATAGACCATATATTTCCGATCAACAAGCTCCAAGAATTATATGTGTTTCTGACACTAATATCCATGATCGTACATCTTCTATTTTACATAATTGTTGCGATTCATTACCTGATTCAGTAAATTCTATTATTAATAAACTATTATATTTCGAAATTGATATAATAGTAATAGCTTGCATAACTTTTCATTTTTATTTTAAATTGCTTCCGCCGGAGATACAAGAAAAAACAGTTAATCTTATAGACATTATTAAGAGGGAGCTGAAAAAACATAATAAATCAGCTGTTTTATTAGCAACACTCGGTACTTATAAATCCGGTATTATTAATGGCAAAAATGTAATTATTCCTTCATTGGAACAACAGAGAAAAATTCATTCCCTTATATATGAAATTAAAAAAGTTGGGAAAGATCCTGTTTTATTAGATGAATTAATGATTAACATTGAAAATATGAAAAATGAATTTAGAACTAATTTAGTTATTGCTGGTTGTACAGAAATACATATTGCCGTAAAATATTTTAAAGAAAATAAATTATTAAATGATATTACTTTTATAGATCCATTATTTACTATTGGGGTTAATATAAATAATATCCTCAGTTTGAAAAAAGGAGAGAATTTTTAATGGCAGAAATACTTTGTAAAAGTATAATTACAAAAAGTAAGCTACCTGAAACAGATTATTGTTGTAATATTTATGTTGGGTGTACTCACGGGTGTGTATATTGTTATGCACGTTTTATGAAACGATTCACAGGTCATACTAATGAAGAGTGGGGATATTTTGTTGATTATAAATCAAATGCAATAAATGTATTAAAAAAGGATATAAAAAAAATAAAAAAATATGAAAGGGTATTAATGGGAAGTGTAACTGACAGCTATCAACCTATTGAAAAGAAACTTCAATTAACTCGTAGATGTCTTAAAGCTATGGCAGACTTTGACATCAATATTTCAATTCTTACAAAATCTGTGTTGGTTTTAAGGGACATTGATATTTTTAAGAGATTCACGAATTGTGAAGTTGGCATTAGTTGTGGAATAAATAATAGTGAGGTATCTAAAATACTTGAACCCCATGCAAGTTCTATTGAAAAGCGTTTTGATGCATTAAGAAAACTAAAACAAAATGGTATAAAATGTTATGCCTTTATAGGACCGATAATTCCATATATAACAGACTTAGAAAAAATATTTTATAATATAAAGGATAATGTAGATTTTATTATGGCTGAAGCTCTTAATCTAAGAGGAATAAATCTACCTTTATTCAAAAAGCGTCTCATTGAGTTAGTAGGTGAAGAAAATACAAATAAAATAATAGCAACATGTAAAAATAATGAATATTGGAACATGGTAGAAAAAACTATTGTAAAATTATCTTCAAAGTATGGTATAGAAAATAAAGGCTTTTTTAGACATGTAAAGAGATGAAAAATAAAAAGCATAAAAGAAACAATAAATTGAAACAAGAGAAGTAGCTAAAAACACGAAACATTATTATTAAGTTTGTGATTAAAAAGATTAAATACAAAATCAGGAGTAAAATATTTCAAAGAACCATGAGGTCTGAGATTATTGTAAAAATAGATATATGAAATATAGTAATTATAAACATCCTCAATATTATTAAATTCAATAGATTCAACAAATTCTCTTTGAACATAAACAGCTTTTCGAAGAAAAGCGAGTTTAGAAAAACCATAAAAATAAAATAAAGCCATAAACCTTATTCCTGCGAAGCAGTGAATATTCTTGTAACCAAATTCATGAGTAATATTTAACTCTTCTATAAGAGCAGCAGTAAATTTAGCCTTGAATTGTGGTCCGTTATCTGTTCTGATAATAAGATTATCAGGAATAGCTCCTCTAAAATCAATAGCTTTTTGTAAGGTATTAATAAAATCTTTAGCTTTAATAGAATGACCAATATAAACACCAACAATAGACCTATCAAAAGCATCAATAATACTTAAAACAGGAATAAACACATCAGAAACCTTTTCACCTTTAGTATTAAGAGAAAAACCTTTAAAATGGGATTTTCTATTTCTTTTAACAACAAAAAACAATCTGGAATTATAATAAAAAGTACTGGGACTAATATTATAATTTTTAAGTAAAAAAGAAGTAGCAACACCAAAATTTCTATACTTAAAAACAATTAAAAAATTACCAATAAAAGTTACTTTCCACAGTTGTTTTTTTTTCAAAAGTTTAATCTCATCTTCTTGCATTTTAAGAAGAAGCTCTTTCTCAAGAAGACGTTCATAATATTCAAATTTCTTTTTTAAAACAGCAGAATCATTAGAATTATCCGAATCATTTCTAACAATGCCGGCAGATTCATAAATAAAAAAATCGCATGCTTCGCAAAAATAAAAGATAAAATATTATTTTAAATAAAAAATCATACTGCTTGCACAGCATGATTTAGAAATATCAGAAATAATAGATTTAGTTCTACCTTTTTTAGAATTAAAAACATTATCGTCATAACCAGAATCTTCATATTTTTTAACCCATTTAGTGAAAGCAGAAAAAGAAATAGAATATTTCTCACAGATATCAGCTTGAGTTAAAGAATCACTGGAAAGATATTCTTTAACAACAGATAACTTAAAATTAGGATCATATTTTTTTCTTTTTCTCATTTAAAACACCCCTTTCTTCTTTTCATTTTTATGATATCATTTTCTTATTTTTTCTCCAAATCTTCCAAGGGGTGATTACGCGGCTTGCTTCAAGATATTGGAAAAGAAAAAGTTATTTTTTAACAGTGATGAAAAAATTGGAGAGTGAAAAATGTCAAAAGAAGTGTTAAATAATAAAAATTATGTTTTAATAATTATTTCTGATTCAATTAACAGATTCGGAGATTCAATTGACAAAATTGTTTATCCATGGATGGTATACGAAGTTACAAATTCAACAAGCATAATGGGGATTTTATTTGCAATAAATTTTATTCCTCAGATAATTTTTACTATATTAGGGAGTAATTTCATCGATTTTTATTCAAAAAAGAAAATTGTTATTTCAGGAAATCTATTACGTGGAATCATTGTATTTTTTACAGCTATTTTATTGTTAACTAAAACCATAAATGTTTCTTATATTTTTCTTTTTTCCATATTAAGCAGTTCTTTAGGAACTATTGTTAAACCAGCGAATAAAGCTTTGATACCTTTAGTGGTTGAAAAAAATAATTTAATGGAAGCAATATCTTTTTCAAATTTATTAATTTCTATAGTTGATATATCAGGGTTATTATTTGGAGGACTTATATCATCATATTTTAATATGTTTATAGCTTTTATTATTAATAGCTTGACTTTTTTTATTTCTTCAGTATTATTAGCCTACATCAGGATAAATGAAATATTTGAAAAAAATATTTCAAAAAATAAATTTTTGATTTTTGATACTTTGAATTATATAAGAAAAAATAAAATAATATTTCCAAGTATTTTAATGGCTTTTATTGTAAACTTATGTATAACTCCATTTTATATATTACAAGTTGTATATGTAAAAGATATTCTAAATCAAAATTCTATTTATATTAGTTATATGGAAATATCAACATTATCTGGAATAATAATAGGAAGTTATATAATATCAAAAATATCAAAAAAGATTAAAAATCTTAATACTATAGTTGTAAGCATTATATTTTTAAGTATTACTTATGCCTTATATGTACTTCCACAAATAATTATAGTTGAAAACTATAACTTATTTATATACATAGTTTTTATAAGTTTTTTCTTTGGTTTTTTTGGACCTTTTTCGACAATACCACTAAATTATTATATTCAGGCGTATTCACCTAAAAATATGTTGGGAAGAATAAATTTACTAAAAAGTTTCTTAGCTAGAAGTTCAGCTCCATTAGCAGGATTGATAGTATCAATAATATCTAATAAAACAGATATTTTAAGTATTTTTTTAATTATGTCCAGTATTATGGGAATATCAGCAATTATATTTTATTTAAAAAATTATAAAACTTTTAACCAGGTAAAGAAAATTGTGAAAGAGTCAGTATGAGGTTTTAATTAAAAACCCCTCAATAATCTCATCAATCAAAGCTCTTTCATCATCTTCAAAAGAGTAATAACCAAGAGCAACACGCTTATAACCTAAACCATATTTAATTGCAAAATCACGAACATTATCTTTTGGATAAGGAGTAATAGGCCATTTAATATTGTATTGAACGCAATTTCTTAAAAACACATCAAAAACTTTCATTTCCTCATCACTGAGCTCAAAATAGTGTAGAATAAATTCTTTAAATTCTTCACATTCTTTAAAAGCTCAGTGATGAGTTTTTTTCTTGATAAAAAGATATTAGAGATATAAATTGATAGTCAAAAGTGTTATAAAGCGCCAAAGATACACTAAAAACTTTGTGAAAAATAAAAAATGTATAACTTAATTAATACAATACAGAGATTAAGGAGTGGAATACATGAAAAAGATAAAAGAAATAATAAATTTTTATAGATGTATTAGCAGGAAAAGATTGATTTTAACTCTTATTGGAGGTCTAATTCTTTCCTTTCCAATAATCATAAATATATATACGCCCGTTATTATAGGTAAAATAATCGATAATCTGTCAAATCAAACGCTAAATATAAATAATATATATCTTTTAATAGGATTATTTGCATTAAATATAATATTAGATTATATAGGAAATAAAATATATTTGTACAATAAATACAAAGCAGCAGATGAAATGAGAAACTATATATTTGAAAAAACTTTTAGTATACCTATAAAAGAATTTAACAGAAATGGTGCAGCATATTATTCTACATTAATTAGAGAACAATTAAATAACGCATTTGCAGTACTTGATTATTCGTTTATCCAAAATATTTTACTTACAGTACGAATGATATTTATTATGGGAATAGTATTTTTATGGAGCAAAATAATATTTATAGTATTTTTATTAAATGGTGTGGCAGTTTATTTGTTTTCAAAAAACATGAATAAATTGACAAGACCATATATAGAAAAAGGAATGAATGAAGTAAGGAAAATAAATTCCTTTCTAAATGAATCGTTTAATAATATCATACAGGTACTTTCCGGAAATTTCGTTAAAAAACTTTCAAGAGAATATCAGGAAAAGAATAAAATTACAACAGATTATTTTTTAAAATCAGAATATATAAGAGTGAAATTGAATATTTTGCTTTCTGAAATTCCGGAAGCATTTACAAAAGTGTTTATTATAGTTTATTCTGCATATCTGGTTTTAAAAGGAAATATGGAAATAGGTCAGATATGGGTATTATTGACTTATTATTCTTATATAAAACAACCATTTGAATTCTTTAGATACTTCTCTAAAGCATTTTTAGAAGGTGATGTAACTATTAATGAAATAAATAAATTTTATAGTAAAACAAAAGAAAACAAAGGAAAAGATAAAAAATATATGGAGTTATTATCTGAAGATAATTTTTACACATTAAAAAATGTAAACTACAAAATAAATGGAAGAAAAATATTGAAAAATATAAATATTGTATTCCCTAAAAATAAAATAATAGGAATAGTTGGTTTATCTGGAGAAGGAAAATCAACACTGATAAACATCTTATTAGGATTTGAAAAAGAATATGAAGGAGAAATATACTTAAATAGAAAAGACATAAGGAATTTAACTCATGAAAAAATATTTAACGAATTGGATTATTATGAACAAAATGTAAAAATATTTAATAAATCACTAAAGGAAAATATAATTTTAGGTCGAGAATGGAATAAAAAAAGATATGAAGAAATAGTCGAAAAATTAAAATTAAAACATTTAGAAAATAGAAAGTTAGGGAGCAATGGTGAATTTATTTCTGGTGGTGAAAAACATAGAATTCAATTAGCCAGAATTATGTATTCAAATAAAAAATATGTAATCCTTGATGAACCGCTTACCAACCTGGATGCAATTAATGAAAAAGAACTGCTGGATATATTAAATGAACATTTAAAAGATAAATCAGCAATTATAATTTCTCATAAATTTAATATCATAGATATTTGTGATTTAATAGCGGTAATAGAAAACAGTAAGATAACCTCATTTGATGCTCATGAAAATTTATTAAAGAAAAATGATTTATATAAAAAATTAAGAGATATAGCTGTTAATTTTGAAAATCGATCTAAAATAAATCAATGAATTTTATTAATTTTATAGTAAAACGCAAGAAAAATTTCCTTAAAAAGAATTTCGCGATATAAGACCTTTGTTTGAAATCGGATGATAAATTAATCATCCGATTTTTTTATTGCCTTTAAAATCGCTAATTTTTAAAAATCATAAATTTTGATACCTGGTAAAATTATATTTTTCTATTTAACTTCGGTAAATCAAAATTTACCGAAGTTAAGAGAAAGTCTTTAATAAAGCTAAAAATCGCTATTTTTCTATTAAATATACCTATAAAAATACAAATATTTGAGTATGAGACATTATCTATTTTTTCTAGATGAAATATTTTTTTAGTACTTTTTTATATAATATATATAGTTTATACAATATATAATAATTATTACATTGTATTTGTGGTCTTTGTTTGTTTTTGATTTTTCTATTGGTCGTATTAATGTATATTGCATTATATAATTTATTATTGAATATATAATAATTTATCTATTGTATAATATAAATATTTGATGTATAAGAAAAATGAAATTGATTATTTTTAATTTTTAATAAATAAATTTTATCTATGAATATATAATATATATTAAAATATATAATGTATAAATTTAATTGATAAAAAAATTCCAGATTTGAATTTTTATGGTATACTTATCATGGAGAAATTTTTTGATTGGAGGATGAAATTATGGGAAAGGTTCTAGTTGTTGATGATGATAAAGTAATTAGAGAATTTTTAAGAGAATTACTAACTTCAAAAAATATTGAAGTTAACGATGTAGAAAAAGGAAGCGAAGCTATAGAATTACTTAAGCATACAGAATATGATGTTGTATTATTGGATATAATAATGGAGGATTTAGATGGAATAGAGGTTTTAAGAAGAATAAAGAAAATGTCACCATTAACTACTGTAATTATGATGACTGCTTATTCAAGTCCGGATTATGTTTTGCATGCACTAACTCTTGGTGCAACTGATTTCGTTGAGAAGCCGTTTGAGCCAGAACTGATATTAAAATTAGTTAAGGAAAATCTTACTCGTGTGAAAAGATGGAAAAAATCTTTGGGTTTATGAGGGCTATATATTATGTCCTTTATATCTAATCTAACTTTTTCGGAGTTTAATGAATATATTAGTAAAATTTTTGATTTAATAATAAAAAAAGTAAGAGCTGATTCTGGCTCTATTCTTGTTCTTGATGAAAATGAAAATATTATATACAAGGCTGAAAAAAATCTTACCATTGAAATTGAAAAAATCTCTGTTGGTGAAATTGACAGACTTGTTTCCAGAATGAAGAAGCCTGTTATTCTTGAAGATTTATCAGAATTTCCTGATTTAAAAGGTAAAAAACGAGAGGAAATAAAATCATCTATTATTTTTCCAATGTATTTCAAAGATAAATTAATAGGTTTTTTAAATTTAAATAGAAAAAATTCGTCTTTTATCAATAAAGATATTGAAATTATAAAAGAGCAGGAAGTTTTTTTAATTCCTACTATATATAATATTGTTCTTTTAGAAGAAATAAATAAGGAACGTAGAAAGTTTAATAGATTTATTATTGCATTAAAAATTATGATAGATTCATATTCTAACTCAAAAAATACATTTGAATTTTTAGGAAAGGTTTTAAGTGCGGTAAAAAAAGAATTGAATGCAAAAATTACATTTGTTTTTCATGATTCACAATATACTGGAAAGGGGATAAGATTTGGAGACAAGGTGCTTGAGATAGTATATGGTGAAAATTATGATATTGAGTATGTTGAAAAAATAGAAGAATTCTTTAAAAGTATATTATTATTAAAACATCTTGAAGAAATTACAAAAACCATAGATGTATATTCTGAAAATTCCAAAGAAATTTTAATGATGAATTTTGTATCCTGGGAATTGCTTCAAGAGGTAAATAGCACCTTAACCTCATTAAATATGATAGCTTTTATGTTAAAAGACAAAGATCCACGATTAGCAGAAAATATAAAAGAAACTGTTAAAAGATTACAAAGTGCATCTGATAAATATAAATCTAAATTCTTTAAAGATAAAAAAATAGAACTTGTGGATATCTATGATTTACTTGAAGATATTGGAAAACGTATAAAAATATTTTTACCTGATATTGATTTTAAAATATTGAATATTTTTCATACTAAAATATACTTTCAGAAAGAAATTATTTCAAATGCCTTTTTCAGTATTTTTCTCACAATACTAAAAGATTTAAAAACAGATAAAAACATTTCTTTTGAAATTTCACACGAAAAAATAAGTTTACGTGAGATAAAAGTGATAATTACAGCATACCCAATTAATATGTCAATAAGCGAAGAAAAGATTAAGGAGCTTTTTAAAATACCATTAGGTATATTTGAAAATTATCATATTAAATCAAATGTTCAAATTAACGAAGATAAAATAATTTTAGATTTCATTATCCCAAAAAAATAATACCCTTAAAAAGGGTATTATTTTTCTAATGCATAAACAATTTTTTCTAAATCGTTATATGTGTTAATATATGGAATTTGTTTTCTTATTTCCCTGGCATTTTTTAAACCTTTTGTGTAAGCAATAAAAATCTTTTTAAATCTTCTAATTGCTTTTTCTTCACCATAATCATCTATCATCATTTTAATATGTTCTAAAATTGTTGATTTAAATTCTTCAAATTCTGGCTTTTTATTTGAGAAAATCCATGGATTGCCCATACTTCCACGAGCAACAATTACAAAATCTACATTATATTCACTCATTAAAATTTGCGCATCTTCATATGAATAAACATCTCCACTTGCTCCTAAAGGAATATCACAAATTTTTTTTAAATCTCTAAACCTTTTCCAATTCGCCTCTCCAGAATATAATTGTTTTTGAGTTCTGGCATGGACAATAACATAATTAGCATTATTCTTTTGAACAACTTCGATTATCTTTTCTGCAATATCCTCATCAAAACCCAATCTGATTTTTACTCCCACTGGAATTTCAACATTTTCCTTTAATGCTTTAATAATATTTCCCAACTTATCTAAATCCTTTAATAAAGCCGAACCTGCTCCTTTTTTTATTACTTTTTTAACAGGGCAACCGGCATTTATGTCAATCCAATTTCCTTTATTTTCAACTAATTTTGCAGCTTTTATAAAACTTTCTATATTAGAACCAAATAATTGAATACCAATATCTTTTTCATTTTCTTTTGGCAACATTGAAAAACTTTCTTTTTTATCTCTAATTAATGCTTCTACACTAATCATTTCAGTAAAAGTAAATTCTGCACCATTCTTCCTGCATATTTCTCTATATGCATAATCTGTATAATCTGCCATTGGTGCCAATCCAATTTTACCTTCTAACATATATCTCTCAACCCCAAATTTGGAACTGCATCAAGAGATAAATCAGCAAAATTATTTCTAATAAATTTTTCATAACCTGCACGTGCAATCATAAGCGCATTATCAGTACATAAATTTAACGGCGGGAAATAGATTTTCATATTTTTTCTTTTAACTTTTTCTTCTTCTATTCTTTTCCTTAAATATGAATTTGCAGCAACACCACCTGCAATAATTATTTTATCAACCTTTAAATCTTTAGCTGCTTTCATAGTTTTATGAATTAATGTATCTATTAAAGCCTTTTGGAATGAAGCCGCCACATCTTCAATCTTATAATTATCATTTTTCTTAGTAAAATATAATAGTGCAGTTTTTAATCCGCTAAAACTAAAATCATATCCTTTATGATACAACGGTTTTGGAAAATCATAAATAGGTTTTCCATTTTGAGCTAATTTATCAATTTTAGGACCGCCAGGGTATCCAAGATTCAACAATCGAGCAACCTTATCAAAAGCTTCGCCTGCTGCATCATCTATAGTTTGACCAATAATTTCAAAATGCAAATAATCTTTTGCATGAAGTATCATAGTATGACCACCAGAAACAAGCAAAACGAGAAATGGCGGTTCTAAATCATCGAAGGCTATAAAATTGGCATAAATATGCCCGTACAAATGATTAACTCCAATTAATGGTTTATTTAAATTTAAAGCCAACCCTTTTGCAAAATTTAAACCAATAAGCAAAGCCCCGACTAATCCGGGGCCATATGTAACTGCAATAGCAGAAATTTCTTCAGGTTTTATATTAGCTTCTTCAAAAGCCTTATTAGTTAATTGATTTAAATAATTCAGATGTTTTCTTGCTGCAATTTCCGGAACAACACCACCAAATATCTTATGTATATCAATTTGCGAAACAACAAGGTTAGAAAGTACTGTATTTCTTCCCTTTAAAATTGCAACAGCTGTTTCATCACAGGATGTTTCAATAGAAAATATAATAGGTTCTTCCTTCATTATGCACTCTCCCGTTCAATCATAACAGGTTCTTTCTTTTTCTTAACAACATCTTCATCAATAATAATTTTTTCTATAATGCCTTTTCTTCCAGGAACTTCAAACATTATATCAAGCATTACTTCTTCAAATACGCTTTTTAAAGCTCTTGCACCGGTTCCTCGTTTTAATGCTTCTTTAGCAAGTTCATATAATGCACCATCAGTAACTTCCAATTCAACGCCATCTAATTCAAGCATTTTCTGGTATTGTTTTAACAATGCATTTTTGGGTTCTTTCATAATTTTTACTAAATCTTCTTCACTTAAGTCGCTTAATGTAGAAACTACAGGAAATCTTCCAACAAATTCTGGGATTAAACCATAATGTACTAAATCATCTTGAGTTACATTCTTTAATATTTCTCCAAGTTTTAAATCTTTTTTAGACTTTATTTCAGTACCAAAACCCATTGTAGTTGTAAGAATTCTTTGTTTAATAATATCATCAAGTCCATCAAATGCACCACCAGCAATAAATAATATATTAGAAGTGTCTATTTTAATAAATTCTTGATATGGATGTTTTCTTCCACCTTGAGGAGGAACATTTGCAATAGTTCCTTCTACAATTTTTAATAATGCCTGTTGAACACCTTCACCTGAAACATCTCTTGTAATTGAAGGATTAGGTGATTTTCTTGTAATTTTATCAATTTCATCAATGTATATAATACCCATTTGAGCCTTTTTAGTATCAAAATTAGCAGCCTGTAAAAGTCTTAAAATAATATTTTCAACATCTTCACCAACATAACCAGCTTCTGTTAAAGGTGTTGCATCAGCAATTGCAAATGGAACACCAAGAATTTTAGCTAAGGTTCTTGCCATTAATGTTTTACCAGTACCAGTTGGTCCTATTAATAATACATTTGACTTTTCAATTTCAACATCATCGTGTTTATTGCCGTAGAAAACTCTTTTATAGTGATTATAAACGGCAACAGCAAGTGTTTTTTTAGCATATTCCTGTCCAATTACATATTTATCTAACTCTGCCTTTATTTCAGCAGGTGTAGGTAATTCCTTTTTTTCGCCTGCATTTTCTCCCTCGATATTTTTTGCTTCCTGTTCTTCTATTAAATCAGCAAATAATTCTATACATTCATTACATATATACACACCAGGTCCAGCGATTAATGTATCAACTTTGCTTGCTGGCCTTCCACAAAACGAACAATATTTTTCTTTCATAAACCGATTCCTCCCGTTTAAATATAATTTCTTTTATCCTATTTTAACACCTTCATGTAGATTTTCTTCAATAACTTTCTTTAATATTTTGTAAAAAAATATATTTTACAAAAAAAGAAGAGGTATAAAACCTCTTCTTGATATTAATAATTTTATCCAAAGCTGAGACTTATTATTAGATTACCTCCTGCGCCAACATTAGCATAAATTCTTTGGGTTTCAAGTGTATTTATTAAAGCAAGTAAATTTTCACCTTGAATAATAGTAGGAGTTGTAATTTCAAGACCTCCAATATCAAGATTGCTTAAAAACATACCGCTGATCATATTTGATAATTCTGCAATAGCGCTTCGGGCTACATCAGAATCAGCTTCAACTTCCATTCCCTGCATCATAGTATCTATAATTTCAAATTTAGCCTGATCATCAAATTCAAAGGTTATCATACCGCTATTCTTTTGTCCGGTAATACCAACGAGTATGGCTGTATCTGATTCTATTGTATGATACATGCTTTTGCTTGTAGTCATAACAGAGAATGAAATATTCATTGAATTAAAAACATTTTCTGTGGCATCAGCCAATTTGTCTAGCATTATTCATCCTCCTTAAAAGCAACGTTATAATTTATTTTATATTTTCCATCTGAAAGGACAACATTATATGCATCCATTTTAAAATTAAAGAACATAAGGTCTTTCCCGCTAAATGAGCTTGGAGGTGCTAATCTAATATTGTAACCTCTATATTTGTTGTTTACATGAGTTATTGCATTTCCAGCAACCATATTCCCAAACTCATTCATTGTTATCAAAACATCATCATCTATCTGTGTTTTATCGTCTTCCGTTAGAATATTATGAATTTCAATTCCTAATTCTTCTGGGATATTTATAATCATTCTTCCTGAAATTTTTCCAGTATAAGACACTAAAATTACAACTCCATCACCTTTAAATAGATTACCTTCCATTTTTTCAATGTTACCTTCCATTTTAACCATTCTATCGGTAAACTCTTCATATACATTATTAAATGCAGTAATAAAAAAGATTATAATCTTATTTATATCTTTAGCTTCCACATTATTCACCTACCATTGATTTTAGCTTTTCAAGTAAAATATTAGCTTTAAAAGGTTTTTGCATATTATGGCTTATACCAATATTCTTTGCTTCTTCAATTAAATCATCATCTCCCATAGCACTTAATAAAAGAATTTTAACCTCATTATTTATAGCTAATATTTCTTTACTTGCTTCCAAACCATCTTTAATAGGCATTGTAACATCCATTGTTATAATATCTGGATTAACTTCTTTAAATACATTAACTGCTTCTTCACCGTTTTTAGCTTCTCCAACAAATTCAAATTCCTCCGTTTTTTTTAAAGCTTTTTTTACTAAATTTCTTATTAATGGTGAATCATCAACAACCATAACTTTGTATGTCATATTATCTCCTCCTATCTGCTTTTTTAATTAATTCTTCTGCTATTTTGTATGATGGCAATACAATACTTGCACCACCACGTTTAATTGCTTCAGCAGGCATTCCAAAAACAACAGCTGTTTCTTCTGATTCTGCGATTGTATACCCGCCCATTTTTTTTATTTTTTTCATTGCCTCAGCTCCATCATCCCCCATTCCTGTCATCAACACGCCTATTGTTTTATCTTTGTATACATTTGACACTGAATCCATCATAATATCTACTGACGGCATAAATAAATGTCTTGGAACTTTTGAAAGTCTTATTTTTACACCATTTAAACCTTTTCTAACCTTTAAATGATAGCCACCTTTACCAACATAAACCACTCCAGGTTCTACAACCATATCATCTTCAGCTTCAACTACAAGCATTTTACTATATTTATTTAATCTTTCAGCATATTGTTTTGTAAATTGTGGCGGCATATGTTGTACAAGAAATACAGCCGCATTTAAATCTGAAGGCAGTAACGGGATTACATCATATATAGTTTTAGGACCACCTGTGGAAATTCCAATTGCTATTGCATAATAATCAAAATTAGAATAACTCTTAGTAAGCGTTTTCTTTTTTATAACAGGTGTTTCTTCGGTACTTTTTTTAATTTTTGTAAAATGTTCAAAAGCTGTTGTGCGACGTGAAGATTCGTATGCCGCAAGAAGTTTTTTTAATAATTCATCACGAACAGAATATATATTTTTTGAAACAGTTCCTTCTGGTTTTCCTATATAATCAAATGCACCAAGTTCTAAAGCTTCATATGCTGTAATAGATCCTTTTTGAGTTAATGATGAAACAACAATAACAGGTGCTATCTTTTCTTCAACAATATATTGAACAGCAGTAAGACCATCCATTTTTGGCATATTTACGTCCATTGTTATAACATCTGGTTTTACTTTACGAGCTTTTAAAACAGCATCTTCACCATCTCTTGCTGTTGCAATTACTTCGAATCTTCGGTCACTTTCAATAATTTTTTTCAATAATTTTCTCATCAATGCCGAATCGTCTGCTATTAAAACCTTTATTTTTTCCATTTTTTATCACCAACCTTTATTCGGCTATTGAGATCTCTTTAATTTTTTTGTTTTTGTTTCACCACTCTTTTTCTTTTCTTTAATTTTAGTTTTGGAATTAGTTTTCTTTTTAATTTTCTTTTCAGTTCCATTATTCTCAGATGAAATTTTTTCAATCTCTTTTAACTCATTAGCATTAAGAATTTTTTCAAGGTTTAACACCAATACTATTTCATTTTCATCCTTTATAACTTCAGAAACAAACTCATTTTTCTTTGTTTCCTTGGAAACTTTAGGAATTTTTGTTAGATTACTATTCTTAATCTTCCTTACTCCGTTTATCTTATCAACAATGAAACCAATTAAATTATTCTGTGATTCAATAACTATTATTCTTGAGCTTTCTGTAATGGTGTGATCTATATTTCCGAAACGCTTATTTAAATCTATAATTGGAAGAATTTCTCCCCTAAGATTCATAATTCCTTCAATAAATTCTGGTGTATGAGGAATTTTTGTAATTTCAGAAATCTTTGTAATTTCTTTTACCTTATCGATTTTTATTCCATATAATTCATCAGAGACTATAAAAGTTACATATTGCGAAGATTCTTCAGAATTTTCATTTTTTTGACTTTCTTCAAATTCATTTTCTTTAAATTCTTCAAGATCTTCAAGGCTTTGAGGAATCAACTTTTCTCCATCAAGTAACATAATCACTTTATCTTCTGTTTTTACTATTCCTTTTACTTCGACCTTATCTTTTTTCGTTAACAACGATGGTGGATTTTTTAGAAGAGATTTTTTAATTCTTATAACTTCATGTATTTTATCAACTATAAGGCCAAATTTGAAATTTCCAATTCTTAATATTATAACTTTTGTAAAATCATCTATTTCTGTTTCTTCATCAATAAGCATTTCTTTTAAATCAATTATTGGAATTACCGATTCTCTCAAAGTTATTACACCTTTTATATATGTCGGCATATCAGGTAAAGCATTTGGAAATGTATATCTTATAATCTCCTGAACTTCATTAATCAAAAAACCATATAATTCATTTTGGATTTCAAAAGTAGCAATTTGTACATAATCTTCTTTTTCTTTTTCAGATTCATTTTTCTTTTTGTTGGCATTATTAAATGATTTACTGGAATTATCCTTTTTTTGAATTTCAATTAAAGAGTCTAATTCTAAAATCATATAAATATTATTTTCTTTTTTTATAACACTTTTTATATATTCACCAGAAGTGCCGGATGTTTCTATTTCATCTTCTGTAACCCTTATAACTTGAGCTGTTTTATCTACAACAATACCAAAAAGATAATTGTTTATATTAATAATTAAAACTTTGGTATTTTCAGAAAATCCTGATTCTATATTTAATTTTTTTCTTATATCTATTATAGTAACAATACTCCCACGCAAATTCGCTAATCCAAGAACATAATCAGGTGTTGATGGAATCTTTGTTATTTGAGGTAATCGTATTATTTCTTGAACCTTTTGCATAGGTAGTGCGTATATTTCCTTTCCTAAGAAAAAAGTTACATATTGGGTCATATAATCATCCCCTTTTATGACTGCAGTTCATCGGCTACAGTTGATATTTCTTCAATGGCATTTGCAATTTCTTCCATGGCTCTTGATTGTTCTTCAGCTGCTTTTGAAGCTTCCTCTATAGCAGCTGCGGATTCTTCAGCAGCTGCGTTTATTTGTTCAATAGCCTTTTTTGATTGTTCAATTGCTGCAACAATTTCATTTATTGCTATAAACATTTGATCAAACTTTTTTAATAGTTCATCAAGCACATTTTCAACATTATCAAGCACTTTTACCGCGAGCTTTGATTTTTCTGTCTCTTCACTGGCTTTTCTCTTACTATTTTTTACACTTGATTCAGAAAGAATTACCTGATATTGTATATCATTAACAAGTTCTTTTATCTGTTCCATATTCTCTGTAGATTCCATGGCAAGACTTCTAATATCATTTGAAACAACTCCAAAACCTTTTCCATACTCTCCAGCTCTTGCTGCTTCGATAAATCCGTTTACAGCAAGCATATTTGTTTGTATTGCTACATTATCTATCTTATCAACAGTTTTATCTATTTTTCTGGATTTTTCTGATAATAGTGAAACCTCTGAAAGAATATGATTAAAATCTTCTTCAGCATCCTGAATTCCTTTTAATAATTCATTTATTTGAACTCTGTTTTCTCTAATTTCTTCAAATGATTCTTTAAGCATCTCATTATCTTCTTCTATGGTATCTCTTATTGCTGTTATTATTTTTAATAGCTCTTCAACAACTTCAAATACTTTCATTACTTCTTCCGCTAATACTTCTGAACCTGTAGCAAGTTGTCCCAAAGCAACTTTTATTTCTTGAGAACTCTTATATGATTCCTCAATATTTGCAGATAACTGTTCTGATGCAGCAGCAAGAATTTCTGCAGATTTTTCTGTATCAGTTGAATTTTTTAAATCTTCTGCAAGATCGACCAACTCCCTTGTTGCACTATTAATTTCAGATAATGCTTTACTTTGTTCCTGAATAGCATTTAATGATTCAAGAGAAGCTGAGCTTATTTGTTCTGAAGCACTTGCAAGATGTTCTGCAGATTCAGCATATTCTTCAGATTTTTCATACATTTTTTGAATGCTTTTAATTTCTTTATTTATACTTTCAACAACATTATTAAAAGTATTCATAATATCATTAAAGTTCTTTTCTATATCATTTCCAAGTTCTTTTTGTGATTCAAAATCTTTATTAATTTTTTTGACGGAATCTACTATTTTAGAAACAGAAACCTTTATGCTATCTACAATTTCTCTTATATCCCTTGCTGATTTTTCAGAAACCTCTGCAAGTCCTCTAACTTCATCGGCTACAACTGCAAATCCACTACCATGTTCTCCAGCTCTTGCTGCCTCAATCGCAGCGTTTAATGCCAATAAATTAGTTTGGTCTGCTATTAAAACTACCGTTTTTACTATATCTCCAATTTTTTCTGATTGTTGTGATAACTTGTCAATAATATTATTTGTTTCTCTATTATCGTTTATTGCGTCATTTACCGCATTTACAAGACTATTTATGTGTTCAATAGATATGTTTATACTTTCTTTTGCGCTTGAAGTATCTTTTTGAACATCAATGGCAATATTATTTATGTTTTTAGCATTTGCATTAATCTCAGCAATTGCAGCTCTTGTTTCATGTATTGCTCCAGAAGATTGTTCAGCACCAGCGGAAATCTGTTCCATTGCTTTTGAAAGTTCTTCAATTGATGCTAATGTTTCTTCAACATTGGCTAGTAATTGTTCTGATGCAGCAGAAATTCTTTCAGCCATTGCCTGTCTTTTTGCCAAAGTTCTTGCTCTAGCTCTTTCTTGAGCTTTTCTTCTAGCTTCTTCTTTTTTTCTCAACAATTCATTTTCTTTTGAATCAGAAACTCTTAAGCCTGTTTTAGGTGAAGAATCTGGTGCTATTAATTTTCTTCTTTCCATAATTTTCTCTCCTTTCCCAAATTAAGTCAAATTATTTTATAATCATTTATAAAATTTGTATCTTTTTTATTTTCATAAACTGTATCAGTAATTATTAATTCGTTAGTATCGCCTGTATCCAGATCTTCAGCTGTCACCTCCAGAACACCATTTTTATTTAGTTTAAATGAAACAGAAAGATTGGCTTCGCCTTTTTGCCATTTTCTTTTTGATTTAAAATGGAATAAACCAAGAGAAACAAGTTTATCTTCAACTTTTTGTAAAACATTAATTATTACAGTATCCTGATTATCTTCTGTATTGGTAAAGAACTCCATCGACTCGCAGGGATAATGAATGCCTTTTTTTAGAATTGTTATAAAATTACCATCATCATCAAGAATTCCAAGTGAATGCGGAAGAATATCTTTTAATTCAATATTTTGAATAGTTTTTTCAATAATTCCAGCGTATAAAGCTGCTCCCTGGACAACAATTTCATCTGGATTGAGCGAATACTTAATCTCATTATATGGAAATAATTCCAGAACAATTTCCTTGAATATTTTCATTCTTGATGCTCCACCAACAAGTAATATCTCATCAATATTTTCAATTTGGAAATCCTTTATTGTTTCCAGTATCAATCTTTTTATCTCTTCTATTAAATTTTTTGAAATTTTTCTGAAGATTTTATTTGAAAAATTAAGGTTAATATGTAACGGTTGTCCGTTTTTAATGGAAATATATGGTATTATAATGTTTGTTTCATCGACAGAAGATAAATCCATTTTTGCTTTTTCTGCATTATTATATATTTGTTGCAAAGCTATAGTATCTGTACTTAAATCAATATTATGTTCTTCATATACCTTTTCCAATATCCATTTTGCAATTATTTCATCAAAGTCTGCACCACCTATGTGCGTACTTCCACCAGTATTTATTACTTCAAATATTCCATTGTTTATATTCATTAGAGTAATATCAAATGTTCCCCCACCAAGATCTAAAACAAGGATTTGTTTTTCTTCATTGAGATTTACACCATATGCAAGAGCAGCAGCTGTTGGTTCATTAATTAATTTCAGTACTTCAATACCTGCAAGATTTGCTGATTTTATTACACTCTGCCTTTGATTATCATCAAAATAAGCAGGAACACTAACAACCGCCTTTTTTAATTCTTTGCCATAGGTTTCTTCAGCATATTTTTTTAATTTGAAAAATATAAATGAACCTATTTCTTCTGGTGTGAATTCTTTATTGAAAATTCTATATTTTTTTAAGCTTCCCATATCCCTTTTTACGCGTTTTATTACATTTTCTCTTTTTACGTATGAATAAGATTTTGCCATTTCTCCAACAAGAACTTCTTTTTCATTTTTTAAATATACCACTGATGGCGTTAATCTTTTTCCACGTTCATTAATAATAATTTCTGGTCTGTTTTTATCATTTAATATAGCAACTAACGAATTTGTTGTTCCAAAATCAATACCGTAAATCATTCTGATCCCCTCAATATTTTTAAATTTTCACTTATTTCCATATTGTTTGGATCGATTTTAAATCCTTTCTCAAGAAATTCAATAGCTTCACTTTCGAATTCGTGCTCTGCAAGTAATATAGCCGCATTATTTAAAGCTTTTGCTTTTATTGTATTACTTGCATTAGAATTTGAAACGAGCATATAATAATGAAAAGCCATCAAATAATTTCCTTTTATATCAAATTCTTTAGCTTTTTCGTATAATTCTTCAATATTATTATTTTCTTTTACAAAAGATTTTTTTATTCTCTTTTCATCAAAGAAGGTTTCTAATCCTCTTCCAAGTAGTTTCATGATTCCACCTTCTTTAATATTTCAGCAGCAATTTTTTTTAAGTCGCTACTTGCTCGCGATTTTGGTGCATATTTATGTACAGGTATTCCATGACTTGAAGATTCAATTACTTTTACATCATTTCTCAAAGGAGTCAATATTTTTTCATTGCCAAATGTATTAGTTAAATTATCAAATATTTCCTGAGTTATTTTTAATCTTTTATTTACCATTGTTGGTATTATTCCAAGAAGTTTTATATCAGGATTTTGATATGTATTTACGTAATAAAAAACTTCCATTATTTGTGAAATGCCAACAAGAGATAAAAAATCTGTTTTTACTGGAATAATAAGATAATTCGCCGCGTTAAGCGCATTTATAGTTAATAAGTTTAAAGAAGGTGGTGTATCAATAAATATATAATCGTAATTATTTTCTATATCTATTAGAAAATTTTTTAAAATAATATTTTTATCCTCAAAATTATTTAATTCTATTTCTAGCGCTGCAAGATGTTGATTGGCTGGAATTAGATCAAGAGTGTCATTTTTAGTAATTATTTCATTTTTTATAGTATTGTTTTTTATAAAATCTATAATTCCCTCATATATGCCATATTTAACTTCAAAAGGATTTAAGCCAGCATATACAGAAGAGTGTGCCTGTGAATCAAAATCTATTAATAATGTTTTGTGTTTTTCTGATACAATTGAAGCTATATTATATGCAAGTGTTGTCTTTCCACTTCCTCCTTTTCTATTTGAAAAGACGATTTTGATAGCCATTATATCACCAGTCCCATAGGATTTAATACAAGGACAACCTGGCCATTTCCTAAAATTGTAGAACCTGAGATAAAACCACTTCTCAAATATTCTGGTATGGATTTTATTAAATATTCTCCTTCTTCCAAAAACTTATCTACAAGAACAGCTACTCTTTCATTATTTTCCTCTACTATTACAAGGGGTAATAAGTCAAATTCATATTCTCGATTTAGTATATCCTCAACATTGCTTTCTTTAGAATTCAAAACATCTCTTAATGAAATTAATGGAATAACTTCTCCTCTTACTTCTATAAATATCTCACCTGCAAAATTATGGACTTTATCTTTATGTATTTTTAAGGTTTCTTCAATACCTTCAAGAGGGAATATATATTTTTCTTGCTCAGACTCAACCATAATTCCCATAATAACAGATAGTGAAAGCGGAATTCTTAAAATAAATTTTGTTCCTTTTCCAATTTCAGATTCAACATAAACCTTACCATTCATCTTTTCAATATTTGTTTTTACAACATCCATTCCTACACCACGCCCGGAAATATCTGTAACCTTTTTTGCTGTACTAAATCCAGGCTCAAAAATATAGTATAAAATTTCCTCATCAGATATTTGAAGCGCTTCTTCTGAAGAAACCAAACCTTTTTCTATTGCTTTATATCTAACTGCTTCTGGATTTATTCCGCGACCATCATCTTCTATTTCTATAAAGACATAGCTTCCTTTGTAATATGCTCTTAAATAAATTTTACCTACAGGTTCTTTTCCCGATTTTTTCCTTTCTTCAGGTGTTTCAAGGCCGTGATCAAGGGAATTTCTAATCATATGTGTAAGTGGATCGGAAAGCAATTCGATAACTGCTCTATCAACTTCTGTGTCTTCACCTTCCATAATAAGTTCAACATTCTTACCAAGACTTTTTGAAAAATCTCTTACTGTTCTTTTGAACTTTACAAATAAATCTCTTATAGGAACCATTCTCAATGACATAACTACATTTTGAAATTCAGCCGATAATCTTTCTAATTTGGTATTAAGATTTTTCATTTGTAATAGTAAATTTTTGTCTTTTATATCTGCTTTTGCAAAATGTTGTGAAGAATTTTTTAATGTAATAAGCTCTCCAACTAGATTTATCATTTTATCAAGTTTTTCGCTTTCAACTCTTATAGTTTTTGAGGTAAATGTTGTATGTTTTTTTGTTTGAGGTTCTTTTTCTTTGTTTTTAACAATCTTTTCTTTTATTTCTATATTTTTTTTGTTGATTTTGTCTCTTAACCTTGTTAATTCAGTTACCCCACTTTGGAAATCGCTTTTCTTAATAAAATTCATAAATTTTTCAAAAATTTCTTTTAAACTTTCATCATTACTTTTTTCTATTCCGTTTGATATTGGCACTGCCATTCGTTCTACTTGTGAAACTTCGACATTATCAGATTTCAAATATTCAATTAATTGTGAAATTATATTAGAAGTTGCTTCATATACTGTATGTTTATTTTCGTGTATTTCAATAGTTTTTTCATTTTTTTGATTATTATCTCTAACCTTTCCATCTAATAATGAGGAAATTTTTATTAAATACTCGTTAATATCAGGTGATTTTTCGTCGTTTATAAGTGTTGTTTTGAAATCTTTTAGTAGATCAATACCTTCATAGAGAATATTTATAAGAAAAGCTATATCTTTTTTATTTTTTCCATTTTTAGAATCAAGCATTATATCCTCAAGCATATGAGAAATTTTTTCAATTTTTTCCAAAATTTCTCTTTTATTTCCACTTAATCCCATTGATAATAAAAGCCTTGAAACACCTTTTATACTATGAAAGTTTCTCATTAAAACATTTGCTATATCTTCTTTTTGAGATTCTTCATATTCAACAAGATTTTGTTCAAGACTTTCAAGATTTTCTGTATATTCATCAAGAAAATCGTTCATCATTTCATCATCAACGTCCATTGTAAAATCATCATCATTATTTTCAACTTTAATTTTATTGTCAATAATGGGTGGTTTTTCTTCTAATAACTGCTTTTCAGAATTTTCTTGATTTGTGCTTTCATTCTCGTTTTTTAACTCTTTACTTTTTTCTATTTCATCAACGATATCCTGATAGTTTATATCTTCAAGCGGAATATCCACTTCATTCCCCTGAGCGTTTTCAAGAGCTTCTCTTACCAATGAAATTGTATCCTTAATTACATCAAGTCCTTCTAAAAATAAATCTATATGTTCAGAATTTAATGAGATTTCATCTTTCTTTGCCATTTTTAATATATCTTCAACTGCATGACAGGTATTTACAATAGGGATAAGATTTGCAAAACTTGAAATTCCTTTTATAGAATGAAATGACCTAAAGACGTCATCTATACTTTCTTTAGACGGATTATTTTCAAGCTCCATTATCTTTTCTTCTAATCCTTCAAGATGTGAAGGTGCTTCTTCAAGGATTGATTCCAATATTTCCATATCATCTTCAAGAAACTTCATTACTATCATCTCCTAAGACCAGTTTAATGCTTTCTTTTAAAAGTTTTGGATCGGCAGGTTTTACTATATAAAAATTTGCTCCTAACGCCAATCCTTTTGTTTTATCCTTTGCATCATCCATTGTTGTTACGATAATTACCGGAATATCCTTTAATTTTTCATCTTCTCTTATCTTTTTTATTAATTCATATCCATCAAGATTTGGCATATTTAAATCAGTAAGAACACAATCAATATTATCTCCAAACATATATAGTATTTCCAACGCTTCAGCACCGTCTATTGCCTCAAGCACTTCATAATTTGCTTCTCTTAATATATATGCATGATAATTCCTTGTCATCTTTGAATCATCAACAATAAGAATTTTTCCCATAATTTACACCCCTCTTATGGTTTTTGATAAACAATCATATCTCCAGCTCTTTTTAATTTAAATGCATTTGAAATACGACTCATTGATTCGGAATGTCCAAGGAAAATATATCCCCCTGAATTTAACATTGAATAAAATGTTTCAATTACCTCACGCCTTGATTCTTCAGAAAAATAAATAAGAACATTTCTACAAAAAATAAAATCAAAACCTTTTCCTAATTTTAAAAGACTATTTGAATCGCTTAAGTTTGCCTTAAAAAATTCAACATATTTTTTTACATTATTTTTTATTTTATACTTTCCATCTTCGGTTATAATAAAGTACTTTTCAAGATACGGCTGAGGGACATGTTTTATTGAATATTCATTATAAATACCTGCTCTAGCCTTTTTTAATATATTTTCATCTATATCTACACCATAAATTTTATAAGTATATGGTGGATCGAGTAATTCCTGCATAATAATTGATAATGTATATGGTTCTTCGCCTGAAGAACAACCTGCAGATAATATTTTTATATCCTGGCTTCCTTTATTTTCAATTACTTCATATAAACAGACTTCCCCAAAGGCCTGTAATTGTGAGAATTCCCTGAAAAAATACGTTTCGTTTATAGTTATTGAATTTATTAGTTCCTGTAATTCCTTTCCGCGTCTATCAACATATTTCAAATAATGTATATAGTTATTTATATTATCAATATTTAGTTCCTTCAAACGATCCATCACTCTTTTTTTTAAAAAATATACCTTTTCGTTTCCGATATATATACCAGTTTTTTTATATATAAAATCCCTTAGTATTTTGAATTCATTTAATCCAAAAATCATTATTTCACCTCTCTTCGAGGGATTTTAGCGTATCTTCAATAGCAAAAACAACGTCTTCATCTTTAGATTCAGAAAGTATTTTTTTTAGTATATCCTTAAATTCTATATAACCTTTTTCAGAAATAACATCCAAAATACCAAATAATATATAATTATTTTCAAATCCTTCATTTAATACTTTTTTTATAAAATTTTTAACTTCTTCATCTTCACAAAATTCTCCTACAAGTATCAATATTTCATATTTATTGGGATACGGAATATCTGAATAGAATAATTCTTTTAATATTTCTTTTATTCTTAATTTTGTTTTTTTATCCATTTGAGTATTTTGAATAATACTTTTTATTATGTCAATAAATTCTTTATAAAGTATAGTCCCCTTTTTATCAATTATTTTTTCAATAATTTCTATAGTATCTATATTATTAAATTTCGCCATAAAATTTAAATAAGGTATTAAAATCATATCAGGTAAATTCTCAGGTTGCTTAAATTTGTTTTTTATAATTTCTAAAGAGTAATTATTTCCTATAATGCTCAATGTTTGCAATACTGTGGAAATAAAAAACGGATTATCGAATTTATCAATCAGATCACTAATCTTATCAGCATATTTATATCCTTCGAGTTCTCCGAGATATTCAATTGCTGCCATAACATTATTTATGTCTTCATCTTCAAGACCTTTGGCAATAAAATCCATTAATTCTGGATCTTCCATTCTAAATAGAGAATCGAGAGCATATTTCCTTATATGTTTATTTTTCGAATTTAATAATTTATTCAAATAATATAAAGATCTTGATTTTCCAAGAATTGTCAATATGGAATCTCTTACAAACAAATCATCATTCATTAATAATTCTTCAAGCTTTTTTTCATCAACATCATCAAAATTTGCCTTTTTAAGTATGTTTACGATAGTTTCTTTTATCATTCTGTTGTCTGTTTTTTGCAAAACTTTAACCAAAAAATCCTTATTTTTTTCAATTAATTCAATATTATTTTTAATTTCTTTTAAACCAATTAAAAATTCATCATCATTATTCTTTTCAAACAATATTCTCAAATCCTCCATAATATCACCTCGTCTTAAATTTTTATATAGGACTTGACATCACTATAAAAAATATTGTATAATTATATTGTATTCTATTCTAAAAATAGAATAATTTAAACTAAAAAAAGAATTCACTTGTATTATACCACAAAACTAATAGGGGTGTAAAGTATGATAGAAATTTTTTTTAACAGTAAGTTAAAAATTAAAGTATTGAAGGTTCTTGTTGAAACAGATGAAATTTATTTTAATGATTTAAGAAGAAGAATAAATAGTGGAGCTGGAAGCTTAAAAAAGGTTATTGATTTTTTTTATGAAAATAATATAGTAGATTTAAAACGTATTGGGAAAAGGAAACTTATAATTTCATTAAAAAAGGATTATAAGGATTTGTTAAGACAAATCTTTGAGTTGGACGATAATTTTATAAAGGTAAAAGAAAAAAAAGATATTTTATTGGATTTCTTTGATGAGGAGGGTGTGGAGTGACTGCTATACATATTGATGACTCTAAATTGAGTCTGAAACTTTTTAAAAAATTTTTTTTAAAGGTATTTCCTGATTTTACAATAAATTCATACACACCCAAAGAATACCTTTCTCAAAGAGACAATTTAGGTGATTTTGATATTATAATTACTGATTTATTGATGCCTGAAATCTCGGGATTTGAAATTGTTGAAGATATTTATAAGAATTTTAAAAGCACTAAAGGTATTTTTCTTGTAGTAATGTCTTCTAATATTCAGGATGCTGTTAAAAGTGAATTATTTGAAAAAGGAGTTAAAGTTTTCATAGAAAAACCTATTACTCTTGATAAAATGAAAATTCTTAAGGAGGAATTTGAGAAGTGGAATTCTTAGATAAGATTTTAAAAGAAGGCATTGATAATGCCGCAAATGTTTTGAAGGAAATGACGGGATTTGATGTTAGATTAAATTCTTCTAACATTTCCGAGTTCAATATAGATAAGAATATAGAAAATTCATATATTCTAAAACAGAAAGCCTTTGACAATGAAGGTTTGTTTATTGATTTTTATTTTACTATGATAACAAAAGAATTTTTAAAGTTTTTATCTGTTATAGAAGGAGAAACAATTACCGAAGTTCAAAATGAAGAAGAACTAATAGATTCTTTTATGGAAGTTGGAAATATTATATGTGGTAATGTAATTTCTTCTTTTGCAAATGCTTTAAATAAGAAATTTTATTTTTCGTTACCGGTAATAGAAAAGATATCTTATAATAATGATTTGATATTAAAGGGTGTTAGAGTAAAATTTGAAATAAAAGAATTCGATATTCAGGGAAATCTTATGTTTGCTATGTCGCCAGAAAGTTTTGATTTATTTAATAATTCATTGAGCAGGTGATGTGAAAATGAAGGTAAATATTGAGTATCTTCCAACTGCTATGGCAATTATGGATTCTGAAGGGAATTTGATATATAAAAATTTTTCCTTCAAGAATTCTTTTGAAGTTGCAGATAATATATTTGATATAATATTACCTCATTTTCATTCAGCATTGAAAAGAATGATTGATAGCAGAACATTACTTGTATTTTATGAAAGAAGCGGAAAGAAGTATACTACAGTAAAAAATCTCTATTTCAAAATTTCTTTTATTCCATATGAAGATGATAAATTCTTAATAGAATTTCAACCTCGAAATGTAGAAGTGATAGCTGAAGACACATTAAAGAAGAAAAGTACCAAATTTTCAATTACTGTTGATACGTATGAAAGAATTATTAATTTTTATCTAAAATATCTTAACTTTTTTGATCCACCTAAAAATATTGGTTTCGAAGAAACTATAGAATTTTACGGAAATACATTAAAATCTGAAGGATTAATAAGTAAGTTTTTTTATCATAGAAAAGAAGAAAGACAAGATTTCCATCGTGAAGAATTGGAAGACTTTGATTATGTTTTAAGTCTTATTAATGGTTATGTCTTTTATTTTAGTTTGAATACAGATATACCAATAAATATTAGACATACTATTTTGAAATCTATAGAGACATTATTGAGATTGACTAGTGCTCATGAAGTTAATAAAACTTCTGCAAAAAGCAATTTTGAATTCTGGGATACTGCTAATGCATTATTAATAGGTATGTTTCATGAAATAAATAATCCACTTACTGTTGCTTTAATGCAAAGCGAGATGCTCTTGAGCGTATATAAGAGTGATGAAACATTAGGCCCAAAACTCTTGAAGATTTATAATAACTTAAAAAAAATCATTTCTATTACAAAAATTTTCAGAGATATGGTTAAACAGACAAATGAAGTTAAAAAAATAGATTTATTGAATTTGATAAATAATTCCATAAAATTTCTTGAACATAAAGATATGGAAAAAATATATATTAATATAATTCCAGAAAATTGGTCACCACATTATATATATGGAAATGAAGCTGATTTAATAATCGTATTTACCAATTTAATAAGTAATGCTATTGATTCCATTCAAAAAGCCAATAGGGAAAGAGGAATTATAAATATAAAAATATCAAGTCTAAACGATTATTATATCGTTAGTATTGAGGATAACGGGAAAGGTATACCAGCAGAGATTATTTCTAAGATATTTGAACCATTTTTTACAACTAAAAGTCGACATGGTCTTGGTTATGGTTTATATCTTGTATCAAGTATATGTAAAAAATACAATATAGATATATCAGTAGAAAGTGTTCCTGAAAAGGAGACAGTTTTTTCTTTAAAATTTAAAAAATTTAAGGGGGAAGAAGAATGACTTGGAACATTTTAATAGTTGATGATGAAAAAGAGATTAGAGAAATTTTAAAAGAGTATATAAGTTTGGAATTTAAAGATGCAAAAATTTCTATTGTTGAAAATGCGGATGAAGCATCAAAACTTCTGAAAGAAAAACAATTTCATATTATCATGCTCGATATCGTAATGCCTGGTATGGATGCATTTGAGTTTTTAAAAGAAGTTAAAAAATTAAATTCTTTAATTCAGGTTATTATGATAACTGGAAATTCTACATTAAAAAGAGTTCTTGAAGCCATAGAACACGGTGCAGATGATTATCTTATGAAACCATTTTCTACAGAAGAGGTTAAAAAAATTCTTCATTGTTCGTTTGATAAAATCGGTAGATGGCGTTCAGCATTTAAAAACTCATTATAACAATAACATCCTCCAAAAGGGAGGATGTTATTGTTATATATTAAATTCTTTTATATCTTCACCAAGTAAAATTTTTGAAATTCTTAAAGATGCCTTTCCATCACCAAAAGGATTTTTTGCATGAGACATTTTATTATAGAAATCTTTATCAAATGCCAATTTATTTATATATTCTTTTACTGTTTCTTTTTCAGTTCCTATGAGTTTTGCTGTCCCGGCTTCTATTGCTTCAGGTCTTTCTGTTGTTTTTCTTAAAACTAATGTTGGTTTTCCTAAAGCTGGAGCTTCTTCCTGGATACCACCGGAATCGGTCATAATAAAATCAGCTCCTGTCATTAAAGCTGTAAATTCAAGATATTCAACAGGATCTATTAAGATAGCATTTTTTATATTTTCTAATATTGGATAAACAACTTCTCTTACTGCAGGATTTAAATGTACTGGAAATACTAAATATATATCTGGATTTATTTCAAGGAACTCTTTAACTGTTTCCATTACATTTTTCATTGGTTCTCCCCAATTTTCTCTTCTATGCATTGTCATTAGTATGTATCTTTTATCGTTTAATCCGTATTTTTCCTTTATTTTTTCTATTTTTTCTTTATTTTTATCTATAACCCATAACAATGCATCAATAACCGTATTTCCTGTTATAAATATATCTTTTTCGTTTATTCCATCTTTTAATAGATTTTCTTTTGCATTTTGTGTTGGAGGAAAATGTAAAGTGCTTAATACTCCAGTTAATCTTCTATTCATTTCTTCCGGAAAAGGGTTATATTTATTGTTTGTTCTTAATCCTGCTTCCACATGTCCAACAGGAATTTTATAATAAAATGAGATTAAAGCACCTATAAATGTTGAAGTTGTATCTCCCTGAACGAGTATATAATCAAATTTTTCCTTTTTTAAGATATCATCTATTTTTTTTACGAGATTTGCTGTTAATTCCGGCAATGTTTGGCGATGTGTCATTACATTTAAATCGTAATCAGGTTTTATATTGAATAGTTCTAAAACCTGATCCAGCATTTCTCTATGCTGTGCAGTTGCAATAACTTTTGCGTCTATATTATGTTCTTTTAATGAATGATATACCGGTGCCATCTTTATTGCTTCTGGTCTCGTTCCAAATATTAGTCCAACCTTCATTTTTTCACTCCTTTAATATATTTAGATGATTTATTGCATTTGATTTTAGAATTCACATGATATTTTTACTGTATATTTGATTAATTCAAATTTATCAAATGTTGTATTGATTTCTAAATTTTTGAGTTTTAATTGTAATGTTGTGTAGTTGAATTCAGTTGTTTCACCATATGGTCCTGACCATGTTTTGGTATTTCCCTTTAATTCAGTATTAAAATATGATGTGTTTAAATCTATTTCGCCTTTAATTATGTGCTCATATAATACCTTTAAATTGTCAAATTTATTTATAAATTCTAATGAAATGAGATAGCTTTCTATATCGTTGCCATAATCATATCCCATTGGTATATCGTATATTTTATTTCCGTCAATATATCGTCCGGTAAATTTTAATAGTTCCTGCCATCTATTATACATCCAGGAGTATATTTTATATTTTTCACCTTTTAAAATAAAATATGTGTTTTTATATTTTCCATTTATAGAGCTTCCGTATCCCCATGCAAATGCTGTTGGTTTATATGATTCAGCACCAGCTTCAGTTAAAGGTACAACATAGTCATCCATGGCAAATTCGCCATATAACTTTATTCCTTTAAAAGGAACAATTTCTCCATCTAATCCAAAAAGAGCATTTGAATATCCTTCGCCATATGTATTATGTAAAATATTCATAAAATTTAAATCGACTAAATCAGGGAATTTACCACCAATAAGATTTAATTCATTAAATGAAAATCTAAATTGTTTTATAGGTTTAATATCCAATCTATGAATTAAGAGAGACTTGTATGGATCATAATATCCTATACCTATTGATCTTCTATCGGAATTTCCATCTACATTCATTTTTTGTATTGCTAATTCTTCATCTGTAAGATATGCATTAAATGAGTATGCGCCAAAATATATTCCCATTTCACCTAATAAAAAGTCTGTTGTGAAACCACCTGTAATTCCATTTACATATGGAAGTGCGTCTGAAAAAAACACGCCATGTTCCAACAAAGACCAATCTGTTTTATACTTTCCAGCAATAAACCAGAAACTGTTTATCTTTTTTCCAAAGTAATATTCAAAGTTTAAATTGTTTTCAGGAGTTATTTCAAAAAGTATACCATAATTATTTGCTCTGTATGAAAAAAGATCATATAATTCATAACCTGTATTTTTTCGTAAAAAAGGAAAATACAAGGAAATATTTTTGGTATATTCAATAGGATAAGGTGAAATTGCTGTTGGAAGTGTCTCACCAGATATAGTTTTCTCGATTGTGTAAATTTTATATTCATTATCGTTTTCAAATGAAAAAGCAAATAGTTGTATTGCTGATAATACTATAAATAGTATCAAAATAACTGTTTTTTTCATAACACACCTCTATTACTTTAATTTAAGTGGTATTGTTGTAAATATTGAATATATATTGTATCTTTCATCGCCGTATTCCATATTAATATATTTAAATTCAAGATTTTCAATTAAAGGTATATTTATTATCCCTTTTATTTTTTGTACTTTAAATTCTTCACCAAAAGATATCCCAAATTCATTTTCATAGTATAACAACCAGTTTTTTGAAGAAATATATCCTGAAATGGAAGTTGCTTTTGAATTTTCATCATATTTAAATCCAAGGGGATAATCATAAAAATATCTTGCTCCCGGGTCATTTATTATTTCAAGTGAACGGTTGTATAATCTATTATATGGAATATCGTCTTCGTATATTCCAGCATCTACAGAATAATATTCGTATTGTCCTGAAATAAATAGTTCTTTTAAAGGTTTTAATAATATTTCCACACCATATCCGTAACTATTTTTTTGTTTTATAGGATTATATGCATCTTGAAAGTACAATCTAAAAGGCATTTTTTGATATTGAATGTCAATACCTGCTAAAGCATTTTTTACATCAAATGGTGTAGATGGAATTTCTCCACCATATAATCCTAAGGTTGAAAGTCCTATGTTTATTGCGTAACTTTCATAATCTATTCTGTTTACCCATACTTCTTTAAAGGCAAGTGTTGCATCTGTTGAAAATTGTTTTTCGTATTCCGTTTTTGTCATCATTGGCTGCATTGAAATTAATATGGAATTACAGGTAATATCAGGCAATTTTACTTTAAAATTTATATTTTCATAGTATTTAGATGCATCTGATATTAAAAGTGAGTTTTTTAAAGGACCTAATGATATAGGAGTACGTCCAAGTACCATGCTCCATTTTTTTTCGTTTAAACTGAGATAACTAAGAGATGGTGTGTCTAGAGTTGTTCGAGTTAAGATTGATGCATCTTTGTATATATCATAAATGTTCATGCTTTTATATTTAAAGTAAGGCGAATTTCCTTCTTTAAAATCAACAATAAATTGTGCATATAAATTTTTATTATGATAGAATTCAAAGCCAAAATCCAACCATGAATAATATTCCTTATACATATCACTAAAAAATATTTCATCTTTTTCAAGGGTAGAATATCCTCCACCATCAAATATTACTGTATTTTCTAATCTTTTTTCGTAACCCAGGGGTATTTTAAATAAAATTGAAGATTTGTATTCTGAATCATTTTTGTATAATAAAGGAAAACCGGTATATTGAATACCGGCATACATGTTTAACGATTTTTGATAATAATATTCGATTGTTCCAGGAAAAAGTAATTTTGCGGAACTAAATAATATAGTATTTAAGATTGCTATAAAAAATATTAATACTATTTTCTTCATCTAATCTTCCCTGCCAGCCATTTTTTTCTTTTTTCAAGATATAGATTTCTTATTTTTGTTAATTCTTCCTGGTATTCTTTATCTTTAAAATTTTGATAAGAATGGTCAAAAGCCTTCCATTGTTCATATACATACATTAAGGTTATTTCGGCATAAATTCCTTTGGATAAATAGATTCTATTACCCCATGGTTTAGTACTCGCTAAAACAAATTGCATATGATGAACATAACCAATATCAAGATTTACCTTTCTTTTTCCATCAACAGAATATTTTTTTTCTATATCATTTGTTATTGTTTTAGCTTCTGCAAGAAATCCAGGCGAATATAGGTTTTTAAAACTTATCATTCGCGCTTTTATTTTAACGTTTTGCCCCATTTCCATATTGTAATAATATGTATATTTTTGAAAGTCAATTTCATCTGAAATATAATCTATTTCTCCAAAATGTTTTACAAGTTCATTATATACTCCCTCAGTATATAACCAGTAATCGGTATTACCAGCTGAAAAGAAGTGTATGACATAATTAACTCTATCAATATCTTTAATTTTTCCCATCTTCGACCACCACCTCAAATTTTTTGAGTTTAATTTTATATATTTTATCGTAAGTTTTTACAGTAATTATTCCATAATTGTCTTTAATAATAAATTTTTCATTTTTTCCTATTATTAGGTTTTTTGTATTTCCAGGTTTTAAGATTTCATCGTTTATAAAAACAGTTTTTGTTCCATTATTTGTAATTTCCACTGGAATTTTTTGAGATGAAGCAATATATATTAAATCTGCTGAGTTTTGAAGTATTTTAACAGCTAAAATCAGTGAAACGATAATGATAAAAGCTGATATACTCATGTATATTTTATATTCATTCATTTGATATCACCAAACGTTCCAAAAATTCTTTTTCATCTTGAATTTCACCATCAAGTTTTTTGATTTTTATATATTCTAATATTTCTCCGACTTTTTTTCCTGAAATACCTTTTTTTATGATATCTTTTCCTGTAATTTTTAATTCTAAATTTGAAATGGCCTTAAGATATTTTATATATTTTTCCTCCATTTCCTTACTGGTTAAAAAACCAGAAATCACAATCTTCAATTCATCATCTATATCTCCTAAAATATTATAAAAATCCGAATTTTTCCATTTAAATGGCAAAGTTTTAAACTTTTCTATTATGATGTTTAATCTGTTCAGGTTATTTATAAATTTCTTTGGCAACCCATATCTTTCAGTTGCATATATCGCCGCCTCTCCATTTTCGCAGGCTAAATAGCTATATAAGAATATATGGAAATCCTTAATTTTCTTATTTTTTATATTACATTTATTTTCAAACCATTTTTTAAATTTAAGTATTTTTTTAAAGCGTTCTACTTTTTCTTTTTTATATTTTGAATGCCAGAATAAATGATCAAATATTGATAATTCTCCCATTTCAATAATAGAATCTATTACATTTTTTTCAGATAATATTTTTTCTAATTCTTCTCTCAAACGCATTCCGGTAACTTTTTCAATATAATTATTGTTTATAGCTTCTTTCATTAATTCAAGTGTTCTTTCTTCTATTTTAAAATTAAATCTTCTTTCAAAACGTATTGCTCTTAAAATCCTTGTTGGATCTTCAATAAAACTTAAATTATATAAAATCCTTATTATGCCATTTTCTAAATCATTTTGACATCCAAAGAAATCAAATAATACACCAAATTCTTCTGGATTTAATTTTATAGCCATTGCATTTATTGAAAAGTCACGCCTGTAAAGATCTTTTTTTATTGTACTTATTTCAACTTTTGGTAAATCAGCAGGTTTTTCATAATATTCAACACGTGCAGTTGCAATATCTATTCTAAATCCATCTTTAAAGAATAATGAACCTGTATGGAACTCTTTATGTTCAACAAATGTTGTTCTAAGGTTTTTAGATACGTATTTTGCATACTTTAATCCATCACCTTCAATAACTATATCAATATCGTAATTCTTTTTTCCCAATAATAAATCTCTTACAAAACCTCCAACTACATATACTGGAAAGTTAAGTTCTGCTCCATATATTCCGAGTAATCTTAAAAGATTTAGATATTTTGGTTCTATAATCTCTAACATCTTTTTTAAAATATTTTTTTTATGAAGAGTATTGGTATAGTCAATTATTATTTTTGCAGGTGATTTGTGAAAAAATTTCCCTTTTATTAAATCGCTTCTTGTAATTATTCCTATAAGAAGATTCTCTTTATTTAAAACAAGAATTCTTCCTATTCCATTTTCCGCCATTATTTCTCTAATTTTTTCAATAGAGGTTTCAGGTGAAACGGAAATTATCTTTTTTGACATTATTTTTTTTATAGGCTCTTTTTCAAGACCATGGTTTATAGCTTTTTCAACATCTTTTTTGGTAACAATTCCAATTAATTCATTTTTTTCAATAATTGGAAATCCGCTATGTCCAGTTTGTATCATAAGTTTATATATCTTTTCTATTGGTTCTTCTGATAATACTGTTCTTACAGGTGAAGACATAATGTCTTGTGCTCTAATTTTTGGAATACAGATATTATCTATGTTATTTAAGATTTCTTTCAAAAGAATATCCGGTGATTTTATTGAGCTTTCAAATGAAATCATATTATGGGATAACATATCTATTTTATAGTATTTCTTTAATTTATTGATATCTATATCCGAATTTGCAGATTTTATTATAACTTTTATTTTTTCATGAGTTTCAATAATAAAAATTATGTAAATATCATAAATTCCAAAAATTTCTGAATTTACATACTTATCTATATAATTATTTAGCGTTTTCTCAATATATGAGAAAAACACATTATAAGAGTTAAATTTAATTATCTGTGAATTTTTCTTCAATTCATCAATTATTTTGTCCATCTTCCCATCTCTCTTTATTTGAACTTTTTAAGTATATGTTTATTCTAAAGTATTAGAGTTTTCAACTTAGGAGTTGAAAATATGCGAATAAATCCTGATGCTGTAAATCCAATTCTTGGATATAAACTTGATCCCGGAGAACCTGGTCTTTCAACGGGAGCACCTGCATCATTGAGTATTTTACGTGTTCTTTCCCAAGAAACTTCAAATTTAGTACGTTTTAAAGCAGAAGCCGCAAAAAACGGCGGGTATATAATTTATAGCAAAATCTCGCTTGATATGGAAAAGCGAGGTGCCTTTCTGGCTGCTGTTGCTGGAAAAACAGAAGTAAAAGTTGCTTATAAAAAATCTGATGATACGTTAAATCCGGATAATTCCAATCCATTAAATCCCGAAAGTGATAAAGATGAAAAAAATTCTTTAAATCCTACAAAAAATAAGGATAAAAAACTCCTGGAAATGGAAATGTTAATAAAACGTTTGAAAAATTATGCACAAAGTGAAACTGATCCAATTATAAAATCTGAATTAGAAGAAAAAATTCGTTCTTTAGAAAATCAATTAATAATGATGAAATTGGGAAATACAATCATTTCCCAGAATGAGTCTATTTTAGGTATGATTTTTTCTGCGTATTTTTAATTATTTATTTTTTTTGTTATTACTTATATTTTCAAAATGCTTTTCAAGTTCGTCAAGATCTATATTTTCTTCATTTCTATATATAGATTCTTCTTTAGGGTGTGAAGGATGTTCTTTTACCTTTTCCATGGCTTTTAATACTTCTGTTAATACTTCCGCTCTTGTCTGGAATGTGTAATTTTGCAATTCTGAATATAATCTACCTTTTTCAGTGACTACATATTTTGGATGCAGATGGTTTAATGCCAGTGCAATAACATCGGCTCTACATCTGTCGCATATACACATATCGATATTTGGCATCGCAAACATTTCATTGGTTATTTCTTCAACTATATGTTCCATTACATTAGTAATATGATACTTTTCAATAATCATCATTTTCCCCCCATTGTAAATAATGTTAGTTTTATATCACCATAATTATACACCTTATATACTGCAAGTTCACCATATTTTTCTGAAATTTCTTCTCTTTTTGAATGTTCAACTATGATTAAAGTATCTTCATCATATATATTAGAGTTTTCACTAATTTTTTTCATTGCTTCATCTGCAAGTCCCATTTGAAAAGGTGGATCCATAAATATTATATCGTATTTTTCTGTTAATTTTGCAATAGCATTTCTAAAATCAGAACATATTAAATTTATTTTGTCTTTAACTCCTAAATTCCTTGCATTTTTTAATATAGTAGAACAGGCTTTTTTAGATGCTTCAATAATAGTTGCATCTGTGGCTCCTGAACTTAAAAATTCGAAAGTAACTATTCCTGAACCTCCGAATATTTCAAGAGATTTCATATCTTCCACATCAACAAAATTAAATATAGCTCTTCTTACATTTGCCGGTGTATAACGTGTTCTTTTATCATTAACAGTCATTACTTTTTTTCCTCTTAAACTTCCACTTTCTATTGATAACATATCTTTTTCACCTACGCTTCTAACATTTTTAATTTTTTCCCATATCGTTTATATATTTCTTCTCTTAATGCAGGATATTTTATTAAATCGGGATCTTTGGACAATATTTCATTAGCATCTTTTCTTGCTGTGTTTATAAGTTCTGGATTGCTTAATATATCAGGAAATTTAAAATCTGGTAATCCATGCTGCTCAGTGCCAAAGAATTTTCCAGGCCCTCTCCATTGCAGATCCATTTCTGAAACTTCAAATCCATTTGTTGTTTGAGCAAATTTTCTTAAGCGTTCTCGTGTTTCAGAAGTTGTTTTTTTGCTAACAACAAGGAAACAGTAAGCCTGCTTATTACTTCTTCCAACTCTTCCTCTTAATTGATGCAATTGTGATAGACCAAAACGTTCTGCATGTTCTATAACAATTACGGTAGCATCTGGAATATCAACACCAACTTCCACAACTGTTGTAGAAACAAGGATTAAGAATTCTTTTTTGGAAAATCGTTCCATAATATCGTTTTTTTCCTGTGATTTCATTTTACCATGTAATAGTTCAACACCATATTTTTTAAATCTTTCATTTAATACTTCATACATTTCCGTTGCGGCTTTTAAATCTATTGCTTCAGATTCTTCAATTAGCGGATATATAAAGAAAACCTGGTGTTTTTGTTTTAATTCATCTTCTATAAATTTATATATTTCATTTATTTTTTCTTCTGTTGCATAAACTGTTTTAACTTTCTTCCTTCCAGATGGCATTTCATCAATTATTGAAACATCAAGATCTCCATACAATGTCATGGCGAGCGTTCGGGGAATTGGGGTAGCTGTCATAAATAAGATATCAGGCATTACCCCTTTATTTATTAAGCTTAAACGCTGTTTTACTCCAAAACGATGTTGTTCGTCAATTACAACAAGACCAAGGTTTTTAAATTCTACATCTTCCTGAATTAATGCATGTGTTCCTATCAAAATATCTATTTCACCATTTTTTAATTTTTCTTTAATAATTTTTTTCTCAGAATTTTTTGTTTCACCCAATAATAATTCCACGTTAATCCCAAAATTCTCCATATGTTTTTTAATTTTTAAAAATTGTTGTTTAGCGAGTACAGAGGTTGGTACCATCACTGCTCCCTGAAAACCACTTTCATAATTGTATAATAATGCCATTTCTGAAACTACAGTTTTTCCTGAACCAACATCTCCTTGTAATAGTCTGTTCATAGGTTCTTTGGAATCCATATCTTTTCTTATTTCATTAAAAACCTTATTTTGAGCATTAGTCAATTTAAAAGATAATATCTTTTTAAATTCTTCAATTAATTTCCCTTCATTTTTCTTAGATATACCTATTTTTTCTTTAATTAATCTTTTTTTCATTAATACTGAAAATTCAAATAAAAAAATCTCTTCATATTTTAAAGCTTCTTTGGCTTTTTCATAATGAAAAAAACTCTTTGGAAAATGTATCCCTTTTATTCGCCTGGATAAGCTTATTAATTTATATTTATTTTTGATTTCTTCAGGAATAAATTCTTCTTTATAATTTACATAGGGAATTGTTTCTGAAAAAATGTTTCTCATATTGTTTTGGTATATACCTCTTTTTAAAGGATATACTGGAAGAATTCCAGTTTGAACTTCTTGTTCAGAAGTTATTATCTGAAAATCAGGATTTTTAATGGTTTTCCTGCCAAACTCCACTTCAACTGTTCCATAGGCTGCAACCTTTAATCCAACTTGAATAAATTTTTTTATATATTCCTGATTAAACCATGTAAGAATTAAAACACTCCCATCTTTATCTTCAAGAGCATATGATAATATTCTTAAACTTCCTATATTTTTTTCTTCAAAATTTACTATATTACCAACAACAAGACAATTTTGACCATGATAACAATCAATAATACGTTTAATTTCTCTTCTATCTTCATAATCTCTCGGGAAAAAATAAAATGTATCTTCAATTGAATTAATACCAAATTCTCTTAATATTTTTGCACGTTTATTGCCGACACCTTTGATAAATTTAATATCTGTAGCTAATGGCATATCTTTATATGGTTTTTCTGGTGAATCAATTAGATATTCATATTTCAATTTTTCTATTAGTTCTAAACCATTTAAAGCTCTTTTTATACGCCTTTCATCTGAAAGATTAGCTATAGGTTTATAATAACCAAGAAAAGAGCCTATTTTTTCTTTTAGGCCCTTCTCCTGTTCTATTATGTTTATATAATTGGCGGAATATTTATATAACTCTTTAAATAAATATTCCCATTTTAGTTTTTCTTTTAAAGCATCTTTTAATTTAGCTTCGAGACCGTTAAAAAAGTCTTCTATATTCATTATAAGGGTTTTTCCTCCCCATATACTGCAAGCCCGAATACTTCCGGACCACTATGACATGCTACTGTTGGCCATATTCTACCTTCAATTAGTTCGTAATCATAGCCAAGTGTTTGGAATTTGTCCATAAACATGTTAAACACTTTTTCTTCCTGTTCTTTATTGCTTTCAAATCCGTGTATTTTATATATTTTAATGTTATAAGGTTTATTTTTTATAAATTCAAACAATGATTCAGACATAGTTTTATATGCTTTATTTAAACCTCTAACCTTAGCTAACGGAGTAATTTCAGCATCTTCAACAGTTAATACTGGAATTATTTTTAATAAAGTTCCTGCCATCCCTGCTGCTTTTCCAATCCTTCCATTTTTAATAAGATATTTTAATGTTGGGACAGAAAATTCCATAAATGTATTATCTATAATTTTCGGAATTAATTCGTTAACTTCTTCAAATTCTCTTCCTTCATTTAAGAGTTCAACAATTCTTCTCGCAACAAGAGAAGCTCCTATTGAAACCATTTTGGTGTCAACAATTTTTAGATTAATATCATTGAGCATATTTTTTGCCATATTAGCAGTGTTGTATAACCCTGACATTTTCGATGAAAAATGAATATCAACAATTTCATCATATCCCTCTTCTTTTAATGACTCATAAATATTCATTATTTCCTTTAAGGATGGTTGAGCGGTATGAATTTCTTCAGCACCTTCTACTAAATCATAAAATTTTTCTTTTGAAAGATCTACACCATCAGTATATTCTTTTCCATCAATATATACCTTCATTCCCATAAATTTCAGATTATATTTTTCAATCCAGTCAGGTGTCGGAGAACATCCTGAATCTACGATTATTGCCCTTTTCATTTTTGTTCCTCCTCTACGACTATATAATTACCCTCTCGTTTAAAAATCAAATTATTTATTTTTACTTCTTTTATTTCTGAATGATTGTTCATAAACATGAGTAATTTATCATAAAATCTTACTTTTAAATATGCATCAAAAATATTATATTTTGATTTTAGATTTTCACGCTGTCTAACATTTAAATAGAAATAGAAAGTTATTGAATTTATGACTATAATTATTGTTAAAAGAATTATTGCCAATCTCATTTTAAAAATTCATACACCCTTTTAAAATTTTCTATTCTGGATTTATAACGTGTATCAGGATATCTCTCTAAATATAGTAAATTATAATTATAAACTTCTGAATAAAATTTTGTTACATGTTCCGCTAATTTTATTGCCAATTCCGAATTACCATTTGACTTTAGATAAAAATAGAGATCTTCAAAAAATGCAAAAGATTTATCAGGTATTCCTCTTGTTTTTTTCATCATATAATAATCTGCTTTTGCTTCTTTTTCGGCTATTTTTAAAATATTATTTATTGTTTTTTCCATACCTATATAGCCATTAAAGTTAAACATTATTTTCATGTATTCGGTATATACATCTTCCCATTCAGGAAATCTATTCCATCCTCCTGGCAGTATTTCAATTGTTTTATCATACCAATACACAAATTGAGTATAGTAATGCTTTTTTAACTTTTCTATCTCTTCAACAATGTTTTTATCTTCATTAAAATATCGTTCTAGATTATTTAAATTCTGGAAAATGATAACATTTAATTTTGAAATTAATCTATACGCATTTTTTTCATTAAAAGATGTATAATTACTTTTTAATTGATCAATTTCATCCTGTAAACTTTGTATATATGCAAGTGCCTGTAATACTTCTGGATTTCCGTTTGTTTTTTCTTTAAGTAATAAATAAAGATTTTTTATAGTAAATCTAATCTGAGATGAAGAATACGGCATTAAGTCTAATGCGCCTTCGAATTTTTTAAGCATAAAATCATATTCAGGATATTTCATATCCATATAATCAGTTAATTTATTATAATCAATTTCCATTAACCTATATGGCGTTTTTGCAAGTAACTGCGCAAGATAAAATCCAGATTTTCCAAATGCTGGATTAGCTTTTAATGATTTTAAGAAATATTCTTTTGCTTTTTTATATGATTCAAAAGCTTTATTTTCATATTCTCTTTTTGTATTTAGATATTTTTTCTTTTCATCTTCCAGTTTCTGTATTTCTGAAGAAATCTTTTGTAATTCAAGCGGATTTGATACTTTATAATTTTTTAATTTACTTATTTGAGTATCAATTTGATTTATTATATTTGGAATTTGGTTTTTAACTACATTTTGATAAGCATCAATTTTCATATATTCTGCATTGGCGGTTTTAAAGTAGATTTCTGCCGCTGTAGAATTGATTTTTAAAAATGATACAAGAATTCCAATTATAAAAAATACAACAAATACACTCTTTAATGTTTTAGAAGAAATTGATACTTTTTTTGTTTCTCCAAACTGTTCTGAAACAGCTACAGAAATAATAAACAATGCGGACATTATATTTGGATGTAAATGCATTGGGAATTCAGTTGCACTATGAATTGCTACAATTGTAAGTGACCATGCAAATAAATTGAACATTAAAAGTTTATTGAAGTCTTTAATATTAAAAACTCTTTTAAAGAAAACAGTTATTAAACCAAATAATAATAACATTATTGATATAAAACCAAATAAACCCGTTTCACCTAAAACCTGTAAGTAATCATTATGAGCTCTTTTAAAATTGTTCCATGCATAATAAAATTTTTCAGGGTTTCTTGCCTGAATATCAGCCATATATCTTACAGCATAAACAGGATAAGTGACAATTCCTCCACCTATAAATCTATTTAATAGATGATTTGGGTCTTTCCACTGTTCAACAGCAGCAAGCCAGGATAAAGTTCTTTCATCCCATGAAGATACCGATGTAATTGCTTCGAATCTCTTTGCTGCAACAACTTCCCCACCCTTGTTAAATGGTGATGGAATATTGAACATAATTAATAAAAAGGAAATTATAAGAATAATTAAAATCATCGGAATTAAAAACTTTTTGCTTTTTATATAATTAATATCTTCATCGTTTTTATTTTTTAAAAAACTAATTGAAAAGAATATTGCAAATATTGCCATTCCAAGGAAAAAAGATAAATAAATTGAACGTGTTTGTGCAAATAATAATACCCAGAACATAACAAATATTGAGATAATACTAAAGACTCTTTTTAAAAGAGAAGAGTTTTTTGATAATGCAAAATATATTCCTATTGGAATCATTTGTCCCATGTAGTCTGAAACAAAATTTGGATTTCCTATTGTTGTTCTTAAGGTTATTCTCTGGGAAGGATCACCATATTTCCCAAAAAATATATCATATCCGAAAAATTTATTTAATAATCCATCTACGCCAATGATAAAACCAGTTATTAAGAATATAAACAGCGCATCTTCAATAAATTTGAAGTCTTTTCCAAATCTATTTGTTAAAATATAGGATACAAAAACAATTATTGAGATATATAAAGCTACTTCAAAAGAATATCTGAAATAATATTTATTTTGTATAAATACGTTTATCAAAGAAAAAACAGACGCCAGACCAAATAACGAGAAATATATGTGATTTAGAGAATAAGAAATTTCATATTTTTCTTTATTAAGCTTGAACAAATAAACAAAAAACATAGCGGTATAAAAAAGAGCAAAAACGAGATGTTTTTGTGTTGAATACTCATAAACCCATGATGGCACCATTAAAAATGGTAATACTAAAAAGAAAACTCCCATTGCCATAATATCAGCTGGATACTTTGACCTGACATTCATACTACTTCCTCCTCCGTAATTATCTTTATCTTTACCATTTTATCATACCACAAAAATTATAAATACTTACATCTAAAATCAATAAAAATGTTATATAATATGCCTGGTTATATTAAATTTTTGTCATTTAATTATCTCATCGGTTAGCTGCAAAATTATATGTTAATAAAAAATAATAATATGTAAAAATAAATTTTATTTAGAAAAGAATTTGTTTTTTCAAGAAAGATTTTTTGCGGTAAAAGATAAAAAAATATTTTTTATTCTTTATAGGTAATAATACCTTTGCTCTAATTCTGACTCTTTTTAACAGATTTAGAGTATAATAGTAATGAAAAATATCACAACACTTTTTGATTTTGTTTTTATATTCTATGTAGGAGGAATTCGTCATGATAATACCATTAAGCAGTTTAATAATAGGAATGGATGGAATAATTGTAAGGCTCGATTTTGAAGATTCAATAAAGGAAAGATTTATTGCCATGGGGGTATTGCCTGGTAAGAAAATAACTTATGTTCATGAATCACCATTTGGTGACCCAATGGTATTTAAAATTGAAGATAATAAAATCATGATAAGAAAAAGCGAAGCTCAGCGTATTTTTGTTGATGTTACTGAAGAATATATTACTTTGGATGAGGCACGTCCGGGAATGTATGAAGTTTTTATGATTAAAGGCGGAATGTTATTAAAAAAAGAATTGGAGAAGACAGGTATTACTATAGGCAGTAAAATTCAGGTTTTAAGCAATAATTATGGAAAGGTTTTAATTAATGCAAATGGTAAAAAAATAGGATTTGGTAAAGGAAGGTCGAGAAAAATAATTCTCAGAAAAATCAGATAATAAAGCTGGTGGAATAATGGTAAACGAAATAATGGAGTATATTAATAGTCAACAGGAAAATGTATCTACTGATGATATAAAAAGATATTTTAATCTTTCTGATACTGATTGGAACATTATTTATCCTTTTTTATTATCAAACGGTGTCAAAATAAACACTTTTGAATCAATGAACTTAACCTGTGAAAGTTGTCCTTTAAAAGGTTTTTGCAATAAAAAAAGTTGTGGAGGGTAAGATATGACTTTTGAAATAGCCATAATAGGTAATCCAAATGTAGGTAAAACCTCTATATTTAATATTATTACTGGAAGTAGGCAGTATATTGCCAATTGGCCTGGAGTTACTGTAGAAAAAAAGGTTGGTTCATTTAAATACATGGGACACAACTTTAAATTAGTTGACTTACCCGGTATTTATACGCTTTCAGCCCAAAGTGACGATGAAAAGGTTGCACGTGATTATTTAATAAATGAATCTCCTGATGCTGTAGTCGTTGTTGCTGATGCATTAAACCTTGAACGCTCAATGTATCTTTTGACTCAGATTTTAGAAATGAATTTACCGGTTGTTCTGGCAATAAATTCAATTGATGAAGCTGAAGCAAAAGGAAAGGTTATAAATCCTTCATTTATTTCAAAAACATTGAATATCCCCGTAATTTTAACTTCTGCGAAGAAAAATATTGGTATTGATAAATTACTTGAAGAAATTCATAAAACTGCTGAAACAAAACATGTTCCTGCGAAAAATTTTCTTTATACAGATAAAATCAATGAGTACATAAACGAATTTATAAATGAAGTGAAAAAATATTCCATGTTAAATTCATATGATTCAAGATGGTTGGCAATATACTATCTTGAATTTGGAAATAAAAACTTTCATTATCCTGAAGAGTTAATAGAACATATTAACAAAAAATTCGATATGAATAAATTAAAATCAGAATTCATGAACTGGAAATTTAAATTTATCTCTTCTCTTATAAACAGCGCTGTCGTTGAAGAAGGTAGAAGCTGGGCAATGAGAGACATTTTAGATCATGTAATGACACATAAAGTTTTAGGGTTATTAATTTATGTTATTGCATTGTATTTTGTATTTTCTTTAACCTTTAATATTGCCAGTCCTCTTTCTGATCTAATTGATATGGGATTTAGCGCATTAGGGAACTTAATTGATGGTAAGATTCAAATTCCATGGTTAAATTCATTGATTGTAGATGGAATTATCGGTGGAGTTGGCGGAGTTTTAGTATTTATCCCACAACTTTTCGTGCTATTTTTCTTTATGGGATTTTTAGAAGAATCTGGGTATTTACCTCGTGCCGCATTTCTTGTTGATAAACTGGTTAGAAAATTCGGTCTTAGCGGACGTTCTTTTATGTCAATAATTTTAGGATTTGGATGTAGTGTTCCGGCAATAATGTCAACAAAAACTATTGCCAATAAGAAAGAAAGAATGGCTTTAATTTTAAGTATCCCATTTGCTTCATGTTCAGCAAGATTACCTGTATTTATACTTTTAATAAGCGCCTTTTTCGATAAAAATGCTGCATTTATATTGCTTTCTGTATATATTACCAGTATTTTATTAGTTTTAATTTCAGCTAAAATATTACAAATCTTCTTTATCCGTGGTGAAGAAGTTCCATTTACAATAGAATTGCCACGTTTTAGAATGCCTACATTTAGAAATCTTGCTTTATATTCATGGAATAGAGGAAAACATTTCCTTGAAAAAGCTGGAGGAATTATATTAATCGCAACTATTTTTATCTGGCTTTTATCTTATTTTCCAAATAATAATGATATAGCTAATTCATATGCAGCAATGCTTGGTAAATTCTTTGAACCTATAACAATGCACTTAGGATGGAATTGGCAAACAAATATTTCCTTATTATTCGGAGCTGTTGCAAAAGAAGTTGTTGCATCATCATATATGACCATATTAAACGTTGGAGAAGACGGAATTTCATATGCTTTGAGAACTATTTTAACAGAACGTTCAGCTTTAGCTTTAATATTCTTTGTATTGACATATATTCCATGCTTTGCTACACTTAGTGTAATTAAACAAGAAACAAATAGCTGGAAATGGATGTTCTTTGAATTATTTTATACATTATTGGTAGCTTATGGCCTTGCCAATCTTGTATATTGGATTGGAGGTTTTATATTATGAAAAACAAACGATTATTGCTCATTATAATAGGAATTATGTCTTTAATAATGGGTTATATAAATTTTTCATATGATAATTTCATTTTCCTTTCCTATATTACTGTATCATTAATAGCTTTTTTTGGATTTTGGGAAGATATAAAAAATATATGGTATCATCGTTCCGCACATATTATCGTTAGTGGTATTATTTCTGTTTTAATAGGGATATATGAGATATTAAAATACATATTTGGATGGCTTGCAGTTTATACAAGTCAGGAGAATCCTCCTATATTTAAAATTGACATTTTTGTTTTTAGTTTATTTATGATTTTAGTTATGGTATATGAAATTAATTATCTAAAAAAAGCTGGAAAAAATATATAATTAAAAATAGCTCCCTGACGGGAGCTATTTTTAATATTGAAATATTTTCATTGATTTTACAGAATCCTTTCCAAGTAAGAAAATCACATCTCCTGTTTTATCAACTAAAGCATATTTTATATCGTATTTTAAGTTAAAACTATAAACTTTATTCAAATTTACACTATTCCATATTTCCACATTACCGCCTTTACCGGAAACAATAAAATATTTTTTCAAAAGAGATGGTGAAACGTTATACACACCTTCAAATGATTTAAAGGAAGTTAAAACATTTCCATCTTCAATATTTATTATAGAAATTTTTCCATCAAATTCTGCTGCAATAAGATATTTGTCATTTTTTAACAATAAGATATCTGTAATTGTATTATTGAATTTAACCTTCCAGATTAACTTACCATTAAATTTATCAATTTTAGAAACCATACCATCTAATGTTGAAATATAGATAGCTCTGTCATTTACACTAACTTTTGTTATTTCTTCTTTTAAATCAACAAGGAGCTTTTTCTCTGTTCCGGTAATTACATATAAATTGCCATTTTTTAAAGCTACATATACCATTTTATTTTTCGCTGTTAAATAGGTTATGCCGTTTTTAAAATTAAAGGTATAATCAATCTTCTTTGTAGTAAGATTATAAACATTTAATATACCTTTTTCATCACCAGAATATAATAACTGATCTTCATCATCAAAAGCAAGTGCCGTGATTTTATTATCGTGATTGTAACTATCAAAACCTTCATTGGTTATATCTGATACAATCATAACCATTTTGTCATTTCCATAAGCAAGAAGATTATATTTACTTAAAGCTATAGCTTTACCTATTACATTGCTTTTTAGATCCCAATTTATTTCAGGATTTTTCAAAACGTTTTCTGTAGTTTTTTCTGAAACAACATCTATTAAATCTATATCGCTTTTGTTCTGCGGTTTAAATGAGATTTTTCTGTTTTCTTTTGTATAATTTCCATATAATATTCCATCCTTTGAAAGAACAACCATTGTATTTTCGTCAGGAATTTTTGCATAGGTTAAAATTGAATCCTTTGAAATTGTATGTTCTCCAAAAATGCTTGTTACATTTATATTTGCTTCATCACTACCTGTAATATCTCCAAAAAATTTCATTCCATTTTGCAATACAAAATATGTATATTTGCTTTCAGGTTTTTCCATACCTCCAGAAAATCCGTAAATAGCATTATTTAATAAACTCAAAGTTCCATAGCCAACATCAAAGAAATAATAATCATTTACCTTTTTTATGAGTTTTTCATATTTAAATTCATAACCATTATAAAGTTTTAGAGTATATGGTTTTTTAAATTCATATTTCGGATATGAAATACTTTTTATTACTGATAAATCAAGAGCACCTTGCCCTAAAACAGGAATATTCAAAAACAATTGATTATCTTTAGCTTCAAATATATTACCTTTAATTTCAGTATAATTATCCCCTAATGTTATTTCAAAGTTAGTGGGCTGTTCTTTTCTTGTCCATTCAACATCTGGAACCTCTGGATGTGCAACATTTACAAACTTTAGCTTTGAAACATCGTTTAATATTAATTCACCAATATTCATTTGAATATTAGCTGTTCCAGATGCATAAGAAGTTAATTTACCTTCAAAAATCTTATCATCAACAATTACTCCATAATCAGACGTTGTTTTTTCATCAAAAGAAATATATAAAACATTATCAAGCATTACTGTCATTATCTGATTAAAAACTTTCATTTTTACAACGCCATCTTTTATTTCAATGATTTCTGTTGTAACAGTATTTCCATCAACAGACTTTAGTAATGCTCCATACCCCATCCCCATAAATACCATAGTCAAAAACAATACAAAAAACTTTTTCACATAAACTTCCTCCTTTCTCTCCCTCACTTTATATTAATTTTATTATATAATAACCAATAACAATTGAAAAAATCTGCAATATCAAAGAGTTTTCCAGATAATTTAATTTAATAGATAATGATTTCGTTTTCAAATTGGAAACAGCAAGTGAAACTATTAAAGCTGTAATGGAAATAATTAAATCAAGTTTGGTAAAATGATATTCAACAATTCCAATTAATGGAATAATAGAAATTAATATAGTTGAATAATATATTTTTTTTGATAGTTTTAAAGCATTTATTATTTTTATTGAATACATCGCTGTTGTAAATGCTGATATATACAATAATATCTTTAAATCCCCATGGATACCTATACTTTCTTTTACAAAAAATCCATGTGATGGAAAAATTCCTGATAAACCAAAAATACTGAATATAGCCAGCATTTTATTTATATCGTAATTATTTACATCTCTCAATAATATTATACTACGAATATGCGTTTTTTCATAAATTCTTCCAACATTGTAAAAAGCTAAAGATTTATATATCATATGCATAATAAAAAACGGAATAAAAAGTTCTTTCTTTTCAGCTATAATTATCATTGCTAATCCCATTTGAGATATCGTCGAATATGCAAGTATCCTTTTGGCATCATTTTCCAGAAAAGCTAAAATACCACCAATAATTAAAGAAATAAAACCATAAATTAATAAAATTTCTTTTATTTCATTATAAAATCCGTCATATAAAGCAAAAGAATATATTACATAAGTTCCAATTGGTGCAATGTAACCTGATAAAACCGCGGAAATTTCAGAAGAAGCTTCAGAATGTGCTGTTGGTAACCATGCAGATAAAAAAATCATACCGCTTTTAACTAACAATCCAGTAACAATAAGTGAAACAGCTAAAGGATTTGGTTCTTTTGAAAATGCTATATGTAAATTCAAGCTTCCAGTTTGTGCATATATTAGACCAACTCCTATTAAATAAAAGGTTAATCCAATATAACTCAAAAACATATATTTTAAACTTGCCCATATCCTTCTTTCATTTCTTCCTATTCCAATTAGCAAAAATGAAGATATTGAAATTAATTCTAAATGAACATATGTATTAAAAAAATCTTCTGAGGTTAATATACCAATGAGCGTACCATTTATAATAAGCCAGAGTGCCGTAAAGATATTATCATGACGTCTTGCTGAACGCCAATATATTATAAACATCATAATATTGAAAAAGAAGGCAACAACATACATTTCTCTCGGAAAATAGATTTCTATTCCGTTAAATCTATTCCAACCACCTGGAAATATTCTTTCTTCTTTTCCAAAGAACATTAAATACGTATTTAATGTAATAAGAAAAGCATAGGTTATATAACCAATTTTTTGATGGTGATGTCTGGAAAGATATGCTATAATTCCCATTGATACAGGAAATAAAATCAATAAAATAGCCATTATTTTTCTAACTCCTCTTCTATAATTTCAACATTATGAGTTTTAAATTTTTCTGCAAGTATCATAATATAAACAAGAGAAAGTGAGATTGTGGCAAAACCAATAACAATAACAGTTAATAAAAACGAATGTATTAACGGATCTGAGAAATTTTCCCTAATTTGCTGAGATATTATAGGTATATTTTCATCATAGGCTACAAAGGTAAAAAACAACAAAACACCAGATTGAAAGATACTTAAAAAAAATAATTTAATTATTAAGTCTTTTTTTATAATAATTCCCAATAATCCTAAAATGATTATTATAAATGAGAATATTATGTATACATAACTCATTATAACAGCCCCCTATGTTTTATAAACTGATATAATATTGTCCAGGAGCCACCAAAAACCTCAAAAGCAATAAAAGAATTTAACATTATAGCACTTCCACCACTGAAAAGCGAACCTGGTTCAAATTTTGGGAAAAAGTTTATAAAATATTCACCAAAAAAAATCTTTCCAATTACTGCATATATAATTATAAAAAGCGGCACTAAGACTTTTATTTCTTCAATATGAGATTTTTCAAATACTTCTTCAATATCCTCATATTTTTTTACCAATGCCAATGAAAGAACGCCTGTTCCTAAAATAATTCCAGAATTAAATCCTCCACCAGGGTATAAATGACCTGTAAATGTATTATAAAAACCAAGAAGAAGTGTTATTGGAAACATAACAGGTGAAAAGACTTTTAACACAACAGATGGTTCGGAAAATTCATATTCACTTTTTCCAAAGAATTTCATAAAATATGAAATTCCAATTATAGTAACTGTAAAAACAAGAATTTCAAAGAAAGTATCATAAAATCTATAATCTAAAACTATTGCAGACACAATATTCAAAGATCCGTTTTCATTTAAAACGTTAATTCCATAATATTGATTTTTTATAAACTCATGAGGAACTTCAACTATTAAAATATAAAAGAATAAGCCAAGTGATAATAAAGAAAGAAATAATTTTTTCATCCCAGATTCCTCCGGATTATATTTTCATATTCTTTTGAAGATAAGAAACCTTTTAAAAACCTGTTAAATTCATCCTTTAACGCTTTATTATTTTTTGGAAATAGTGCTATATAACCTGAGCTTTTATATTCTTCTGGAGAAATATTTTTCTCTTTTCTCAAATAAGCTTTTAATCTTAAGTAATCCATCAAATTTTTATTTTCAAAATCTGAAAAAAGCATTTTAAATTCTTCTGGTATTTCTTCATTGACTATAAATAATTTTGTTGGAAGATATTCTTTGGAAAACAATAATTTTAATTTTTTGGGATTTTCAATACTTATTCCGCCAATTATCATATCCAGGCGTTCTTTTTTTATATTGTCCAAAAGATTATTTTTATCCATCTTTACATATTCTACATCAAAAAAAGAATTTTCAGAGAAATTTTCAATAAGTTCCTTTTCAAAACCCGTTAGTTTTCCATCAATTTCTTCAATTAAATACGGTGCTTCTATATACCCAACTCTAATTTTAGACCTTGTTTTTATTGCGATAATATAGACAAAGATTATAAATGCAGAACCTATAGTCATTTGAACTGCAGCAACATCAGGTGCATTAAAAACAAAAAAAACACCCGATAAAATCGTTCCAAATGATGCATATATCAGGATTGCTTTAATATATTTTTTCACAAAAAACATCATAATTGCAAGAATTAGTAAAGAAGTCAAAAGTACAATTTCAATCATTATCTCTCACCTTAACCTTATTTTGTGCAGCACTGTGAGCAATTGCATGAGATAATACGGGACCTATTAATAATATTAAAATACTTATAATTAAAAAACGGAATATTTCGTCCTGATACTTTAAAGCAAAACCTATTAGTACTGTAAAAGTTCCTACAGTATCTGCAATACCTGCAAATTGAATTCGCGTATATAAATCTTTTTGGTTTAGCATTCCTATACTTCCCAATAATATTAATATCCCGCCAACAATAAGCAATATATTGCTAATCATTTTTTCCACTCCGTTCAAGAAACCTTGAGATAATTACAACTCCCCATAAATTTAATACCAGAAAGATTATAATTATATCAATCATTACATAAAACTGTTTATTTATTGCATAAACAATAGATAATATAGAAATTTTAGATGACATTGAAGCAAATGCTAAAACTCGATCCCACGCTGTGGGACCGAGTATAAGTTTTATTATCATTAATATCAAAGAAATTAAAATTAATATATCCAGAATTATAAATATCAAAACAATTCACCCTTCCATACATTGTTTGGATTGTGTGCTTCATCGGGTGATTTATCAACTTTATGGATTATTAAATGATTATTCTCTTCAAAAATAAACATTGTTCCTGGTGTTAGGGTAATGCAATTTGCTATAGCAGCTTTCTCAGAATCAGTTTTATTATTTACATCTACTGGAACAAGCCCAGTATAACTTTTTTTTATTAGAAAAGGTAACATCTTAAATGTTGTTTTATACATCTGAATAATTCTGCCAATGGCTGATATAAATAATTCTACAACTCCTTTAATTTCTTCTTTTAGAAAATATTCAGAAATTTTCACAACAGCAATAGAAATAATTATTCCAAGAGATATGGATATATCATTTAATGATCCTATAAACCCTAACCAGAGAAATAATATAAATAAGTATATCATTTATAACTCTCCATTAATTTTTTTATTGTATCAATAACCTCTTGTTCAGTTTTTTCAATATTATCTGTATTTATACTAAACCCAGCAGCTCTTGGGTGGCCACCGCCACCAAAATGTACAGCAACTTTTGAAACATCAAACCATGATTTTGATCTCATACTAACATGAAACTCATTTTCTTCAGCTTCGGTAAATGTAATAGCTACTTCTACGCCTTTTATGGATCTTAAATCCCCAACAAATGATGGTGAATCCTTTGGTTTAATATCATATTTTTTTAACATATCCAATGTAATATGTGAATATGCAATTGTATTGTTATAATCCAATTTCATTACATCAAGGAAATCTTTATATAAAAGTATATGTTCAAGAGGTCTATTTTCAAGAATCATATTACTTATAAATGCAATATCTCCACCTTTTCCAACAAGCCATGCAACATCTTCAAAAACTGTTGCATCAGTATTTGAGTATTTAAAAAATCCTGTGTCTGTAGCAATTCCTAATAAATTTGCAGTTGCCAATTCTTTATCATACTCAACACCTAACATTTTATTTATTCTCATAACCATCTGTGCAGTTGCACCATACATTTCAACCCAATTAATATTTCCAAAATATGTATTAGTTGCATGATGATCAATTACTATACTTCTTGCAAACTTAAAATGGTCATAGACCCTACCTATTCTGTCAGGCGAAGAAGCATCCACTGAAATAATTAATTCAGCTGGAAATTCTTTTATACAATCATACGATTTTATTTTATCCTTAACTCCTGGAAATTCTTCAAGATACGCTGGGATTTCATAATCAATAACCCCTCTTACATTCTTTCCTAATCTTTCCAAAGCAATAACCATTGATAATACTGATGATATATCATCACCATCTGGCATAATATGTCCAACAACAAGAATATTTTTTGCTTTTTCTATTTCACCAACTATAGCTTCTATATTTCTCAACATCCAATCACCTCAAAACGTTTTAATTGCTATTTTTACAACTTTAGCAAATTTATGTTTTATTCTTTCAGCAACTTCCATAACTTCCTTATGATTAAGTGGCTGAGGCAAAATACCTGCTGCCATATTAGTTACTGCAGAAAAAGCAACGGCCTTTATGCCACAATGATTTGCAGCAATAATTTCCGGCATTGTTGACATACCAACAAGATCACCTTCTAATTTTTCAAGCATCTTTATTTCTGCAGGTGATTCATAAGATGGACCTAACATCCAGCAATATGTTCCTTCCTGAATCTTTATTTTCTTTTCTTCAGCACCTTTTTCAATTTTATCAAGCCATTTTCTATCAATTGGTGTTGCCATTGATGGAAATCTTGGACCCATTTCGTCAATATTTGGACCAATTAATGGATTCTTAAATGTGAAATTTATAAAACTTGTATTAGCTACAATATCTCCAGGATTATATGTTCTATTAACTCCACCTGCGGCATTAGTTAATACAAGTCCTTCAACGCCTAGTTCTTTAAAAACATAAATTGGAAATACCAATTTACTTAACTCATGACCTTCATATGCATGAAATCTTCCTTTTAAAGTGATAACAGGTTTCCCTTCTAACATGCCAATAACCATTTTTCCTGCATGACCCTTTACTGTAGACTGTGGAAAATGCGGAATATCCTTATAATCAATAATAATAGGATCTTCAATTTCGTCAGCGATATATCCTAATCCAGATCCTAAAATTAATCCAATTACCGGTTTAATATCTGATTTTGATTTAATATATTCTGCTGCTTCCTGAATTTTCTTATACATATAAATTCCTCCCTTTCATATTCGTTTTAGTCTTTACTTAAATTTTATCACAAAAATATGGCGATTTTACTATATAAAAATTTATTTTTGATATAATACTATTAGAAAACATTCCATTATGGAGGTGAAATTATGTTAAATGAAAAAAAAATAATAGAGTTTCTTGATGATTTAAGCGCCAAAACTCCTACACCTGGCGGAGGAGCAATGGCTGGCGTTTGCGGAGCAATTGCTGCATCGTTGGGAATAATGGTGTCAAAATATTCATTAAAGAAAAAAGGACTTGAAGATTTTCAACCAATTATTGAAAAATCTCTGGAAAACTTTTTAAAATGCAAAGAAAGGCTTATTGAACTTGCTGAAGAAGATATGAATGCATATCAAGGGATAAAAGATGCCTTTAAATCAAAGGATAAAGAAAAAATAAATATTGCTGTACGAAATGGTATAGAAACAGCTTATAAAATTGCAAAATGCGGCTATGAAATTTTAAATAATTCATACAATATTGCAAAATATGGAAACCAAAATTTACTTTCAGATGCTATCATAACAGGATATTATGCCTGGGCTACGTTACAATCAGGTCTAATCCTGGTAAAAGATAATATACAATATTTATCAGATGAAGAATATAAAAAAGAATTGATTGAAGATATCAATGAATTTACTGCTGAAACTGATGGATTAGTAAAGAAAATTAGAGAATTATTTGAAGAGAAAAATATTAAATTATAGGAGGATTTTTGATGCTTGAAGGACCTTTAAAATATGAATTATTACACAAAGATAAACACAGTAATGCACGAAGAGGAAGAATATATACACCAAATGGGATAATTGAAACACCAGTATTTATGCCTGTTGGAACTAACGGAACAGTAAAAGCCTTAAAAAACTCAGATTTAAAAGATATTGAAGCAGAGATAATACTTGGAAATGCTTTTCATTTATTTTTGAGACCGGGATTAGAAGTGCTTAAAAATGCTGGTGGATTACATAAATTTATGAATTGGGATAGGCCAATATTAACTGATAGTGGAGGATTTCAGGTATTTTCTTTACGAGATAGAAAGATTTCTGACGAAGGGGTGCTATTTAGATCACCGCTTGATGGTTCGAAAATTATGATGACTCCTGAATTATCTATGGAAATTCAAATGACAATAGGTTCAAATATTGCCATGGCTTTTGATGAATGCGTGGAAGCTGGTGCTGAAAGAAAATATGTTGAAGAATCAGTAGATAGGACTTTTGAATGGGCTAAGCGTTCATATAAAGCTCATACTAAAAAAGACCAGGCTTTATTTGGAATAGTTCAGGGTGGATTCCATGAAGATTTAAGGGATAGAAGCTTAAAACAGATTACTTCAATTGATTTTGACGGTTTTGCACTTGGAGGATTGTCTGTTGGAGAACATTATTCTGAAACCGAAAGAATATTAAAACATTCAGGACCAAAATTACCTGAAGATAAGCCTCGATATATAATGGGAATTGGAACACCTTTAATAATATTAATGTCTGTTGAAAATGGCATGGACATGTTTGATTGTGTTCTTCCAACAAGAATGGGAAGGCATGGAACTGCTATGACCTGGGAAGGAAAGGTGAATTTAAAAGCAGGAAAATGGAAATATTCAACTGAACCAATAGACAACAAATGTGATTGTTATGCATGTCAAAACCATACAAGAGGTTATATTCACCACCTCATAAGAAAAGATGAAATACTTGGTAAGATATTATTGAGTATTCATAACCTTAGATTCCTTATTAATTTTGTAAAAGAGGTACGAAAAGCTATAGAAGAAGATAGATTTCTCGAATTTAAAGAAGAATTTTTATCAAATCCAAATAATGTTTATTAATACAATCCCCACTCATTACGAGTGGGGATTAATTGTATAATATGTATTTTTTCCGCTGCCATTTCTTTTAAGTAATCCTTTTTCAACATATTCTTTTAAAATATTACGCGCCTGTCTTTCTTTTATATTAAGGATTTTTTCAACATCACTCCTTGTGATTTTCCCATGTTCATTTAAAAATTTTAATATATCCTCGTTTATTTCCGGCAATTTTCCGGCACTTTCCGGCAATTTTCCGGCACTTTCCGGCACTGTATTTTCAAAAGCTTCTTTATTTTCTATTATCTTATAAATAATAACTTTAAAATATCTTCCGTCATCAATAAACTCTGGCTCCTTTATTATAACATGGATATCTTCTTTTTTAACTCTTCTTCAAAGTTTTTGTTGTATTCAACCTCAATTATTTTTCCATTTTTCAAGCTTATAATATATCCTTTTAACGGATTTCCAAAGTCTTTTAAAAGATACATATAAAATTGCAATTGGAATTTATAATCTTCTATTTTTTCAGAATTGTTCAATTCTGAATATTTATAGTCCAGAATTTCAATATTATTTTCTTCATCAAATATTACCCTATCTGGAACACCAAAAATCATATACTCTTTATTATCAATCAACAACCTTTTCACAAGTCGCCATTCAGTTTTGAACCTTTTAGCAGAAAATAATCTTTCAATTAACGCATTATTCAATTCCTCTGGAAGCTCTCCAGTTTCGATTAAATTCAATATTTGACTGAAATTACCAACACTTTCCATTAAATTGTGTAATTCCGTTCCTTTTAATATACTTTCTTCATCAGAAAAGAAATCATCTGCTGTGATTTTTATATATCCTTCTTCTGTTAAATCATCTGTTGTTTCTTCCTTTTTTAATTCATTGATTATATATGTTGGTGCTATATATTTTTTATATGCAAATCCTGTTAAATCACTTAGTTGTTTCTCTTTTATATCACGCGATTTTTCAGAAACTTCTTCATTTACAGATATTTCATTATTTTCAAGCTCTTCTAATGCAATAATATCTCGCTTGTCTTCGTATTGAAAATGCATAAACAAATCGGCTACATATTTATACTTTCCATCATCATTTTCATCTTTTTTCTTTTTTGTTTTATTTTCCTGAACAATAGGAATTATAGGAATTAACATTTCTTTTGGCCTTGTTATTGCAACATACATTAACCTTAAAACTTCAGTATCTTCAAGAAATTTATTAATATCAAACTTTTTTGAAAAACCTTCTCCAAGTTCCACATTAATTTTTTCTTTATCTGTTAAAGGAAGTTCTATATTTTTAACTGTCTTGAGGAATAATTTTTTTAGAATAAAATATCTTACATTGTCTTCTGGCAATGAAAATTCCGTTTCTTCCTTACTTAAACTGACATTTTCACCTGTTTCTTCTTCTGAATTTAAATTTAGCTCTTTACCAAGGCCACCAAGTATTACAATAGGAAATTCAAGGCCTTTTGACTTGTGGATTGTTAATACTTTTACAACATTTTGTTTTTCATCTTCTATAGCTGCTTCGCTTTCTGAAACTTCCGATGTCTTTTTTAATAATTTTATTAATTCCGCAAATGAAACAGCAAGTGTGTTATATTGTTCAGCTTCATTGATAAGTTTTTTTACATTTGCTATTGCATAATGTGCATCAGACATCAGTGTTAATTTTGATAAATAATTTGTTTCTGAAATAAATTGTTTTAAAATATGTGTTGGTTTTAAATAGTATTTTAATTTCACATATCTTTCCAGAACTTCAAATGCTTTTAATTCTTCAGGAGATAGTTTATCTTTATTATTGCTTACTACTTCATATAATGAACTATATTTTTCCTTATTTCCTTTTTTTATTTCTATGAACTCATTTAATCTTTCAAATGTCATACCACCAATTAATGACATCATATATGCTGAAAAATTGAAGTCATTACGAGGATTTTGAACGGCATTTAATGCAGAAAATATGGTCTGAATTTCGTTTTTATCATAAAATGATTTACTTCCAAGAATATAAAAAGGAATATTATATTTTTTAAATGATTTTCTTATTTTATCTTCTGAAATTTTTAATTCTCTCAATAATACAGCAATATCGCTATATTTTATTTCTCTTTCTTCAAAAATAATTTTCCCATTTTCTCTTTTTCTAAATTTCATTTTTTTACCAATTAATGATTGAATAGTTCTGGCAATTGTTTCATATTCAATATTCTTTTCTTCATCTGACTTTTTATCATTTTTCTTTGGTTTTATGTACGTTACATATTTTATTCTTCTTTTATCTGTTCCATCTTTTGAAATTGAAGGAATAATATCATTTTCATCTCTTGCTTCATATTCAGAATAATCTTTGTCATCACTAAATAGCAAATTTTTATATATATCTCCATATATATCCTTTACATTTTCATATACTCCAAGCAATTCATCACTAAACAGCACATTTTTTGAAATTTTATTGGCAAACTCAACAATTTCTGCATTTGAACGTCTATTAACCCTTAATTGAAATTTACTGTTTTCTTCAAATTCATTTTCTGTAACTGCAAATACAGAAACATCTGCACCTCTAAATCTATATATTGATTGTTTCCTGTCTCCAACATAAAAGATATAATTTTCATCTGTATGAATCTTATCAAATAATGCTTTTTGAAGGAAATTGGTATCCTGATACTCATCGACTATTATATATTTAAATTTATGCTGATACTTTTCTTTTATATTTTCATCTTCAAGTGTTTCCAACGTTTTGGCTAATACACCTTTAAAATCAAATTGAAATTGATCTTCTGTATATAAGTTATATATTTCCTGCGCTATTAAAACAGCATTTTTAAAGAGCCATAATACCTTATTATAATCAGGATTAGGTAAATCATATTCAGGAATTTGACTCATTTTCATTTCAGTTCGCCAATTTCTTAATGTATCCAATAAAACTTCCTTAAATGTATCGATTTTTAGCTCCTGAAGTATAAACTTCAATGCAACAATGAAATTTTCTTTATTTTGAATTAACTCATTTATAATTTTTTTCACTGTCTCTCTTCGTTCAGGCGATAAAAAGAATGTAATTTCTTCAATATTTGATTCTTTGTCTTCTATAATATCTTCATATATCGAAAATATTATTTTCAATGTATTATAGACAGATTTTTCTATTTCAATTCCCATTCTTAATTCATTGATTATTGTAAAATTTGGATCAACACCTATTGCTATATTATTTTCTCTCAATATTCTCGAGCAGAAACTGTCTATTGTCATTATCCATGCACTATTGAGATTTGTTTTTATCTGACGCCAATATTTATAATTTTTTCCTTTATCTAACTTTTTATCAATCTCCTCCAAAATCCTTTCTTTCATTTCTCCAGCCGCTTTATTGGTAAAGGTAACAGCAAGAATATTTTGAACAATATCTGGATTATTTTCTTTTTCGTATTTTTCCAGTATGGCAACATAATATTGAGTTATAGTATATGTTTTTCCAGTACCTGCAGAAGCTGAAATAAAATAATTTTTATCAAGATTCTTTTTCATTTCTTCTATATTTAAAACTTCAGGCATTTTCTTCACCTCATTATTTAGATTTACGTTTAGCTTTTAAGTGATCTCTATTTTTTAAATTAATATATTTTCCAAATCCCATAATCTTACATAATGAATAATACTCACATTTTATTGATAATCCGTTAGGATTATCATTACCTTTACATGCATAATATTTTTCATTACTATTTCTCACATTGTATCCTTTTGATTTTAAATAATCTAAAAATCTAAATTTTAGTTTTTCATCATCATTAATAAAAACAGGATAAAATTCTGAATTTTTAATGGCATCTACCACTTCATTAAACCAGCTTTCAAATTCTTTTAGTGATATTTGATTATATGAATTTGAATTTCCAGAATATTTTATATACAAATCGTCATTTTTTATTTTAATCCATATTAAAGCGTCAGTTTTATTAAAATCCTTTTCTTTCATTGGAAGGAAGCTCAAAAATACGGATTTTTCTTTTAATTTTTCTTTCCAATCAGAATTGCTTAATAATATATAATAATAAAATAATAATTGTTCACTTTGGAAACTTTTACTATTTTTATAATCTATTATTGAATATGCTTCCTTTTCTTCTTTACCAACAGGAATCAATTCATTCTTTGACTTGTCAATATCAAAAATCACATCTTCTTCAAGAATATCGATTCTATCAATCCTTGCAAAAAGATCATAATTTTCATATTTACCGGAAACAGGAAATTCACTTTTCAATACTTTTTTGTATTTTACCCTCTTCTTTTGTTCGTCTTTAATCTTTGAATTTTTAAAATAAATATAAGACTCTATCAATCTTTTTATCGTAAAGATCAAATCCTGTGATATATCCTCAATCTCCACTTCTTTTACAATCTTATACGATTTCAATTCATCTACACCTGAATTATCCCATTCTTCATAAGCAATACTTTTAATTTCTTCATATAATTTTTCTTCGTCTCCAATAAGGCTATAAATGGAATTATATGTTGGATACTTATCAAATAATTTCTTCATTATCTTATGCTTTAAATTACCTACATAGAAAATAGAAAAGTCCTTATTTGCCCCTATTCTTGCTATATATTTCAGATAATATTTAAATGGGCAATCAACATATGTGGATATCTTATTATGACTGATATCCCCAATAGGATATTTGGTATCTAATACCCAATTATAATTATCCCTTTTCTCTTTTAATTTTTCAATTTCTGAAATAACTTCATTAATTTCATCAAGATTGGATTTTAAATTATTATAGGTAAAATACAGAGCTGCCTGTTCAAGAGAATAAATTTCGTCCGTGTTTTCAGGAATAATCTCTTCGCTTTTTATAGCAAAAGGATACTCTCTAATTTCAAATAATTTTTCAAAATCCTTTTCATATGAAGAACCAAGAATTTCCTCTCCAGATAACGTGGCTTTTGGATATGTAAATATCACATTATCAGCAAAAAGCATTGAAATATACATATTTTCCCTAAATTGCAATTCAGAAATTTTTGAGTAATTATTTTCTTTTGTAATAGAAGATAATAACGGATTTATATGTACAGAAGGATAATTCATATCCGTAAATGAAACAAATATTTTATACTTTTTATGTACAAACCTGGAATCATTAAGTGAAAATATTTCCACTGTATTGGAATATCTTTCTGAAATTCTGTATTTTTCCGTTTCTATTAAACTGGAAAGAATATTATAGAACTTTGAAAGTTTTATTTTTCCAGGTATTAAATGTTCCAGATTTTTTTCTAATGTAAGCAGCAGTTCATGAAATTTATACAATGCATTTAATTCACTTTCAACCTTATCAATATTTTCTACTTTTATTCTTCCTTCTTTAATCCATGTATTTAAAAGTTCCCTATAATATGTAAGCTCAAAATCGTTTTTATCTATTTCTTCCAGTAAATCAAACAATGTTTCAAGTATCTTCTCTAATTCTTCCAATTCGGCTCTCTGTAATTCCAATCTTTCTTTTTCATCGGAATCAATTAATTCTTTATCTATTTCTTTAAGACGCTTTGAAACAACACTCAACCACTTTTCTTTTCTCGATTTCAAAGTTGCTTTTGGAAAGTCATAATAAAGGTTTAATGTTTTTAAAAGCGATTCTATTTCATCAATTGATAATGAACGTTCTCCGCCATAACCTGCTTCTATTAATGCAAGCAAATCTTCAACCTCATAACCGGAATATTTTGTTTTTAATGGCAATAATAATTTAGATACCATTACACTTTCTGAAAGTGGCATATCGTTTTTTAATCTATATGGAACCTTTAATTCTTCAAAAAATTCTGCAAATGCATTGGCAGTTTGTGAATCTGGAACAATTATTCCGAAATCATCAGGTTGATAATTCTCGTATATTATTTTTCTTTTTATTTCTTTTGCAATATTTTCAATTTCAAGAACAGTATTCTTAAACACGCCCTTTTGAAAAGTTGTATTTAAAAATAATTCCTTTAAACTTTCCTTTTTATAATTTCCAGAAAAACCTTCATTTTTCAGGAAATAAAGAATATTTTCAAGACTTTCAAACGACTCATCATCAATAGGATTCCACGCAAAAAAGATTACATTATCAAACAGATTAAACAATGTTTTTAATACTTTATTTAATATTGGAGGAATATCAAAAAATCCACTTATAACAAGTGTTTTTCCAAGTTTTTTTTCAATTTCAGGCAATTCCTTATAGAACCATTTATAAATACTAATCTGATCATAATTTTTCCCATTGTTTTTTGAATCGTCAAAAGTTGTATTTAAGATATCTTCTAATTTTTCTTCAAGATGTTTATACAGTTTAAAGAGATTATTATCACTTTCCATATCTTTATCTATTTCTGAATACAACGGATGATTTTCAATAAGTTTTTCATCTTCAATTCTAGATATTTCCCATTTCTTTTCGAAGATTTCAAGCAAATATTCAATGGCCTGTTTTGATTTTGCAAGTGTTTTTACATATTTTCTAAACTCTATATTATTTTTTTCTTTTTCAATTAAATCTTCTAATTCCTTGGCGATATAGGCTTTTAAAAAATCTCTGTCTATAAAAAGGGAAGTTGGCTCATATCTTCTAAACATCTCAACAGCATATTGATTTATAACCCTAAATGCATCTCTATTGATAGTCTTATCAACTTTTCTTGCAACACTTTCTGCAATTTGCTTTACATAATCACCAGAAGGTCCTAAAAAGAGAAAATTCATAGGATCTTTCTCATATAAAGGCAATATAAACTCAGCAATTTCATCAAAGTGATTTTTATTTAAATTAATTAACTTCAACTCTTTCATATCATTCCCCCGTTTTTATAGAATTTTTTATATTATCCTGATTTTCATTAATTTTATTATTTCACTTCCTCAACAAACTTAGCTTCTTTTCCAACAAAGATTATTATGAATTTTTTTTGCTATATTAAAATTATACCATACTAAAATTATAAAAATCCCTTCCGAGTTTTGTCGGAAGGGAGATATAATAAATCTTTTATAGAATTCTTATTTAATTACAATCTCAACCTCTTTCTTATCAAAGGCAATCGCAACTTTTATTATTTTTTCTATTCCATAACTCTTGATTTCTGCTTCATAATTCTTTTCTTCTATTTGTTTCATTCCTTTTTCTGCACATTCTTTTAAGTTTTTATCTTCGTCTATATCTAATTTTTTGAATTCAAATATTATTCCTGGCTTGCTTTTCTCTTTTGGAATCAGTATTAAATCTGCTCTTCCGTATCCTGATTCTCTATTGCTTTTTATTATATATTCTCTTTGTAATCCCACACTCATTCCCAATATAAGTCCATGGTAAAATCTTTCCGGTTCTTCTCCGCTTACATCAAAATAACTTAATGTTCCTTCTACTATCTTTTTAAATTCCTCTTCAAACTTTTTTTTCTTATTATTTGTTAGCAACCAGATTATACTCTTATAATCTATTCTATTTTCTTCTAATATATTCACCACTGTTCTTTCAAAGAAGCCTTTTGTCTCTTTGTTTGTTATTCTCAATGTATATTCTGGATTTTCTTCATCTCCTTTTTTATCTATCCAGGTTAAATATCCAGTAAATAGAAATAATGTCCATACGCTTTCTTCTACATTGACATTTAAATCTCCATATACCAAATTTTCATTTATTGTTGTTGTTACTGTTCCACCTTCTATTAAATCATACATCTTTGCTTTTATTTCTGCTGTTCCTTTTGCTATTAAATCCTTTATTAATTTATTCCCGCTGGTGTTTATCCAATAATTCTTTATTTTCTTTTCATATAATAAATTCATTATTGAATATGGATTATATATTTCCAATCCTCCAAAATTAAATCCATTATACCATTCTATTATCTTTTCTTCTTCATATTCCATTCCATAATATTTCAATGCTTCATGTAATTCTTCTTTTGTTAGTCCGAATTTGTCATTGAATAATTCACTTAATACCGTTGATACTTGAAGATTATTCACACCTGTAAATATGCTTTCTTTTGCCACTCTTGTTATTCCTGTTAATACTGCTTTTTCTAAATACTCATTATCTTTTAATGCGCTTCCAAGTATATTTCCTATGAAGTTTATGAATTCATTGTAATATCCATTTAGATATGATTGTTGTATTGGTGTGTCGTATTCGTCTATTAATAATATTACCTTTTTACCATGATGCTTGTAAATAAATTCTGTTAGATTTTTTAATGATGATTCAAATATTGTATCTTCTTTTGCATCTTTCTCTTCATCTGTTTTTCCTGGAATTTCCTCTAATTCTAACAATTGTTTTATATATCTTTTTTCCAGTATATTTAATTTATCGCTTTCCAGTAAATATAGATGTTCTGAATATATCTTTCTTATTAATGCTTTTACTTCTATTTTCATTGAAAGTAATTTATCTTTTTTTGTGTCTTTAAAGGTTATAAATATAACAGGATATTTATTTAAATACCTTTCTATTATTTCCTTTTCATTCCAGATTTTTAAATCTTTAAATAAATCCTTACTATTTTCCTTCATTGAAAAGAAATGCTCTAACATGCTCATATTTAATGTTTTTCCAAATCTTCTTGGTCGAGTGATTAATATTACATCTCCACCTTCTAATATATCTTTTATAAGCATGCTTTTATCCACAAAATACATATTGTTTTCTATTAAACTTTTAAAATCGCTTTTTCCGAGAGGAAGTTTCTTCAATTTTTCCATTCTTTCACCCCCACGGTGTTATTATACCATACTAAAATTATAAAAATCCCTTCCGTGCTTTGTCGGAAGGGGATTTTTAATTTTTAATTAAATATTTTTTTGTTATTTGTTTATAACCAACATACATAAATTCCCACGAATATATAAATCTATCCATTTTACAAATTCACTTTTATGTTAAATTTTATTTTTCATTCCTCATATTCTATTCCGTGTTTTTCACACCATTCTATAGCGATTTCTTTATATTTTTCTGTTTTATAATCGAACCATTTTTCTCTTAGACCTAATCTAAAAATTTCATCTTTAAATCTTCTAAATGCTCCTCTACCCCTAATTGCATTTAATAATATTTCAGAAGTTTCGTCATCAACCATATAAATAGAAAACTTTTTCATGATCATATATTCATGAATGTCATATTGTGATGGTATTGGAATATAATTTTCCGGATGACTTAATATATCCTCTGCCAATTTTAACTGTTCCTTTTCCCATTCATCGGCTTTTGAATATATATTATCATAATCATCCTCAGCATCTTGAAGATATTCGTCTTCAATCATAATAAATTCTCCATTTTTTTTGTTATAATATGTAGTTGTTTCCGCCATTTGAATTTCCATTTCTCCAATAAGATCATTTATATTAACTTTAATAATATCCCCCTTTTTTTACTATATTTTACATTCTTTTATTCCACCACTTCAACCAACTTAGCTTCTTTTCCAACAAAAATTATTATGAATTTTTTCATTCTTCCGTTTTTTGAATTTAATTCATATGACTTTTTGTATCTTTCTATCTGTTCTCTCGCCTGAACGATTTTTTCCTTGAATTTACTTTCGGTATATTCGTTCTGTTTTATGTATTTTACTTCTATTATTGCTTCATATGGCACTTCTTCATATCTTTTGAATATTGCTATATCCACATATCCACCTTCTACTGGATATTCCATTTTTACCATTGCTAATGAGGTTAATACTAAATAACTATACATTAGTATTTTTATATATTTTTCATCAAATCCCATAAATATTCTGTTATCCAGCTTCTTTAATATATTTTCTATCTCTTTTACAAATGGTTCTATTGTTCCTTCTGATAATAGACTTATTATTGCATCTTCTATTTTACCGGTGTCTATTATATCTGTTAATTTTTCTTCTATATATTCTGTGAAATAATCTGAGAATATCTTTCTCATTGAATAATTGGGTATTTTTAAATATGTTATTATCCCTTCTTTTTCAAATGTCATAAATCCAAGATAGAATAATAATGATTTTATGTCTTTTATGTCTATCCTTTTTCCAGGATTGAATATGGTGGTTAATTCTGTTAATTCCGTTCTTCCTGTTAATAGTATTTCATTTAATAGATTCCCTATTATCCTTTTTGAGCTTTCTTTTTCTTTTTCTTCTTTTGACAAATCTTTATTATTTTCTATCGCTACTCCTAGTAATTCCCCTAAATCAAATAGGTTTTGTACTTTTTTATAATCACTTAATATGTTGTCGTCTATTATTTTTTCCGGTGGTTTTTTCCCCCTTTGATATTTTATTATGAAATAAAATACCATATCAGGGTTATATACTGTTTCTTTTGCATCTGGATTGAACTTATAGCCATTATAATTTTCTTCCATTTCTTTAAGTAATTTATCTGAATATATTTCATAATATTTTAATAATTCAATTACCTCTTCTTTTGTAAATCCAAGCATTCTATTAAATTCTTTTTCTAAGGTTATATTCATTGTAATATTAAATCCACTGGTTAATGAGTCAAGCATAATAGGGCTTACCCCTGTCATGAATATTCTTTTTATTATTGTTTTTGTTCCTTTTTTGATTTCTTCATAGAATTTCCTTACAAATCCATGTTTTGTTACGCTATCTCTAAACAAGTCAAGATTAAAACTCAATAATTCATTGGCAAAATGGTCATATTCATCTATTAATAAATATATTGGTTTGTCTAAAATATCTTTCGTATCAGTTAAAAAAGCTCTTATTATATCTGCTGGTTCACTATATTCTTCTTTTATTGTTAATTCTAAATCATATCTATTATTGAAATCTACAAGTGAAGCTATTACATTATTTTTAAAACTTTTTATTAATATATCCTTGTTTTCTGTTTGTATTCCTGAGAAATCCATATATAATATGTAATATTCATTTTTTAATGGTGTTGGATTTTTGCCGATATATAAATCTCCAAATAATTCTTCAAATTTGTTTTTATAATTAATATCATAATATTTTCCAAGTGTATCTAAAAACAATGTTTTTCCAAACTTTCTTGGTCTTAAAAAGACTATATATTTTTCATCTAAATTTTCTAATTTTTTTATATATTCTGTTCTATCTATATAATAATAATTATCTTTTCTTAATCTTTCAAAATTTTGTTCTCCATATGGTATTTTCTTTTTCATTTACCCCACCTCTTAAAAAGTATTATGGATTTTCTTTGCTATATTAAAATTATACCATACTAAAATTATAAAAAGCCCTTCCGAGTTTTATGAACAACCTTATGCCAAATAAACAAGTAAATTAATTAAAAACTAAACAATTTAAAGTGCTTATTTCAAATACTCAATTAAAGTTAAACATTTCAATCTTTTTTTGCTATATAAAGATAGTATAATAAAAAATATGTAAATAGGAAAAACAATATGTGGAGATAACGATAACAATACCAAGGAAAGGAAAAGAAAAGGGAAAAATAAACAGGTTCTTGACAATCTGAATAGAATTTTTATAAAACAATATATAAAAGAGAAGAGAATGAAATCAAAAATTGGAATGATGTTGAAGATATAACCTTTTACAACGAAAAACGTTTCCAAAAAAGATTAAAGTGCCTGACTCCAACTGAGTATCGGAATCAAGCACTTCATATCGCTTAATTTTTAATTAATTTACCTGTCTACTTGACAAGGGGCTGTTCAGATGATAGAGTGCCTATTTACAGAACAAACGATTAAAAAGAAAATTCAAAATTCTGTATATATTAAACTTTGAAAAGTGAATATTTCTTAAAAGATTGCACTAAATTGTGCAAAAGGAGTGAAAACTCAAAAATTAGCTTCTTAAAAAACAAAAAGATTATTAAAAAAATTATTCAAACAATTTTTAATATCTCATTAAAAATTATAACTCTAATATTTTGATTTCACAAAGTATTGAATTTTCTTGAATTATTAAGAATAAACATCATATTTATTCCTAAATATAAATAATCTCTTATAACCAACTATAATTAATTTACACAGTATTTTGGATAGTTCTGAAAGTTTCGATTTATAAAGAGTTTTTGTATTCATTTCTTATTTCGTCTATGCTAATCATATTATTATTTCTTATAACATACCAATATTTATATCCATTCAATCTATGTGCTTTACCATTAATAAATTTTGCAGCTGCTGAGTGCATATCTAGTAATTCCCCATTTAATAAATCAACTTTTCCGTCTTTGGTTAAAATAACGTATTTATCTTTGTCTTTTTTAAAGTACAATTTTTCTCCAACAATTAATTTTTTTGATTTTATTAGATCTTTAAGGTATATCCTAGGTTCCTTCTTATCAAAAATAGCTTTTTCAATATCTCCGATCATTGGTAATATGCATCCTAATCTTTTCTCGCCGTATTTACAATATTTTTCATCTTTTTCTATCATTATGTAATGTCTTCCCATTTTTTTTGCAACTGCAGCAGTAGTCATTGTGCCTCCAAATGGATCTAATATTAAATCTCCTAATTTTGTACTAATAGCTATTATTCTATATAGTAATTCTTCGGGTTTTTGTGTCGAATGTAATTTTTTTCCATTTTCATCTTTTAGTCTTTCATTTCCTTGGGCTATTCCAATTCTCCATACTGACCCTAATTGTTTTCTAATACCATTATTATACTCAAAATCACTTACAGTATCCGTATTTAAATGCTTAGCTGTTTTATAGTTAAATGTATATTTACTTTCTTTCGACTTTACTGCCCAAATAAGTGTTTCATGACTATTAGTTAATCTTGTTCCCCTAAAATTTGGAGTTGGATTCTTTTTCCACCAAATTACATCATTAATGAACCAAAAACCTAATTTTTGCATTATCGCACCAATTGTATATATACATTGCATTCCTCCAATAACCCAAATAGAACCATTTTTTTTCAATATTCTTTTTGCTTCTTTTAACCAATTGAATGTAAATTTTTCATAATCTTCTAATGTATCAAACTGATTATCCCACTCATCAGTAACTCCATTAAATTCATATCCTTCGGTGCGAATCAATCTCTTGTTTTTATCAATTCTCATCCAATAAGGTGGATCGGCAAATATCATATCTATGGATTCATCTGGTATTTTTTTTAATTCCATTAATGCATCACCATTTATTATAATATCTTTTTTCATTTTATCATTCCTTTCAAAAATATTATTTGCTATTAGCATAACATTTTTATCTAAAATTATGATTAAATAATTTTTAAAAGTAAAAAATAATCCGGCTATTTGCCGGTTCTGATTTTTCATTTTTTTATATATAATTTTTTGCGGGGTGATTGAAAATGAAAAATAGTATTAATTATATTGAAATTTTAAGTAGATTAAAGCATGAAAGAATAAAGAAAAATATGACACAAGAGGAATTAGCTGAAATATTAGGTTGTTCTCCTAAAACTATAAGTGATATTGAAACAGGAAGAAGAAACCCTTCATTTAAAATGTTTATTAATATTTGTTATGTGTTTCATGCTGATATAAATTACATAATATTTGGTGAAAAAAACAATAAATAAGGAGGGAATTTAATGAATTATTCTGATTTTAAAAGATTTTATTTTAAACATGTGTTTCATAATTCACTTTTAAAAGAAAATTATCATAATAATTATGTAAAAAATTTAAATTACACATTATTATTTAGTATTTTAGACAAACCGCAAAGATTTTCAAGTAAATTCAGGATAACTAGTCCAAAATTGAAGATTATGCAATTTTTAACTCAAAAAGGAGAAATAGATTTTGGAAATGCTTTAGAAGATGTTATAAATAAAATTTTAGAAGATGAAGGTTTTGAAAAAAAGAATAGAAAAATAAATGATATTTCTGAAAATACTAGAAATAAAAAAGACTTAGATTTTCATTTTGAAAAAAATTCTAAAATTTACTTTGGAGAAATAAAAATAAGAGATGATCATGATTCTACTAAAAGAAGAGGACAAATAGAAAATTTCTTTAATAAATATGAGATTCTTAAACAACGAAATGAAAATGCTTCTAAAAAAATAATAGGAATTATTTTTTTTATTGATCCTTCTTTTAAAAAGAATAAAAATTTTTATGAACGTATAATAAATGAAAAGAAAGAAAAAAGTATATTCGATAAAAGTGATGAAATACTTTTAAAATATGGAAAAGAATTTTTTGACTATTTAAATCTTTCAAACTATTGGGAAGAATTATTAAATTGGATAAAACAATTAAGAAAAGAAATGGAAGAAGAAATCCAAAAAATTGATTTTGATAGTTATATTGATTTCGAGTTATTTGATAATATTTCAAAAAATGAAATGCCTAGTCTCACAAAAAAAATTAAAAATTTATTATCTGAAGATATTTGGGAATCTGGATTAGCACAAGAAATATCCAAAAAAGGGATTTTTTGGAATGAATTAAAAAATTTTCTAGATCAAAAATCAAACGAAAGTTTTAAACATTTAAGCGAACAACTTGAAGAAAAAATAAAAAAATATTATTAGAAAATTATAAGTATAATCAAGCGATAATTTAACTATAAAACTTTCAGAACTATCCAAAATACTGTGTAAATTGGTTATAGTTAGTTATAAACAATTATTTGCATTTGGAAATAAATATGACATTTATTCTTAATAATTCAAGAAAATTCAATACTTTGTAAAAGCAAGATATTAAAGTTATAATTTTTAATGAGATATCAAAAATTTTGGGACTATCCAAAATACTGTGTAAATTAATTATAGTTGGTTATAAGAGATTATTTGTGTTTAGGAATAAATATGATGTTTATTCTTAATAATTCAAG